>JADHTX010000030.1 GCA_016784875.1 Methylobacter sp. | reverse complement strand
ACCCTCTGATCCAGCGATCGAGAGCTTGAGAAGCTTACGTACCGCATTCCATTTCGTTCTTCTTGAAGCGAGAAACAATATAATTTTAATTACCGGTCCTACTCCAGGAATCGGGAAATCTTTCTTAACCATAAACTTTGGTGCCGTTTTAGCCAGTACCGGCAAGCGCGTATTACTAATCGATGCCGATCTACGAAAAGGCCATCTAAACAAATATTTCGGCATGGATAATTTGGAAGGATTGTCCGACATCATAGCAAACGGAAATTCCGTCGAACAAGTCATTCGTGAATCAAATGTCGAGGGTCTGGACATTATTTGCAACGGTACCGTACCGCCCAATCCATCTGAATTGTTATTGCACGAAAGATTCACAACCGCCATCGAGAAACTGTCTCAGCTATATGACTATGTCATTATTGACTCTGCCCCGGTACTTTTGGTGACAGATCCGACTATTATCGGCCGTGTGGCAGGTACTGCTCTATTGGTAGTCAAGGCTGGAGACCATACCTTGCGGGAAATTGAACACAGCGTAAAACGTTTGGAACAAGGCGGCGTAAATCTAAGAGGATTCGTCTTCAACGACATGCCTATTTCAAAAAGCCGCTACGGTTACGGCGATTATTACGGCTATGCTTACGACTACTCATACAAAAGCGACACATAAAATACAGAAGATAAGGAGGCCGGTAACGGTCTCCTTATCGATGATTAACCTCATCCTATTCCCGACCAATTGTTATAACGCTTTAACTACGCGTCAGCTATGGCCGGGTTTTCCCTCAGAATCATTCAATCCACTTTATGTTATCAAAGATTCAATTTTCATAAAATACAGCCCTCTGCTTTTCCAAAGGGCAATTCCACATTGTTACTGATAGCGACTCAAGCGATGCAGCCAAATATAGTCCGCCGACTGGTAATAAGCCATATTTTCCTTTACCAACGGGGCTTCCTCAGCCGCATCCAAATGCTTATACGCACCTAAAGGATCGTCAATCACATCAACTTTTTGCTGAGGCGATAAATAAACCAGCTTATTGTCCTTAAACAGGCCCAATTTCTGGTAATTACTCACAAATGCCCTGCCCTCATCTTTATGCATCTGCATAATGTCCCGGCCATAAAATTGACTTTCATAGCTCATATTTAAAAGACCAAGCACGGTTGGTGCGACATCAATCTGACTGGATACGATGTCATTTCTAACTGCCGGCACATGTTTGGGCGCGTAGATAAACAAGGGAATATGATATTTGTCCACGGGCAGCTCGATTTTACGCGCACTACCGGCGCAATGGTCCGCAACCATCACAAACACCGTATTATCAAACCAAGGTTTGGTTTTAGCCTGCTCGATAAATTGATGGATCGCATAATCGGTATATTTAACCGCACCTTGCCGACCGCTACCTGAAGGAAGATCAATCTTGCCTTCGGGATAACTATAAGGACGATGGTTGCTGGTGGTCATGATCTGAAAGAAGAACGGCTTATTGTTTTGAAAATTCTTGTCGGCTTCTTTTAGGGTGCGGTTAAAAATAATGTCGTCCGAAACCCCCCAGGCATTGGTAAAGGTTTTTTCCTCTTCGGTGAAATCGGTTTGATCAACAATGCGATAACCGTTACCGGAATAAAATGCATTCATATTGTCAAAATAACCCCGACCGCCGTATAAAAACGCCGTATCGTAGCCTTTTTGCTGCAACACCCGGCCAAAACTGAATAATTTACCGTTGTCAGGTCGCTTGACAATGCCTCGTCCGGGAGTCGGCGGAATGGATAAGGTTAAAGATTCAAGCCCTCTGATAGTTCGGGTTCCGGTCGCATAGAAATTGGTAAACAATAAACCTTCTTTAAACCATTCATCCATGTACGGAGTGATGTTCTCTTTATTGCCAAAGGTGGCTAAAAAATCGGCACTTAAGCTTTCGACCGTAATTAAAACAATATTCAGGCGTTTTTCTTCGCCTGTCGTTTTAATCATGCGCTTGATGTCATATAAATCAGCAGATGCACTATCGGCACCTACTTCCTTTTTGATAGCATCCGATAATTGCCGGTCATCACCCACCTTATAAAAATGTCGATAATCCAGCTCATTATTCCTAAATGCAGAAAAGAACTGGTAAGGCCCGTTGGCGGCCAGCTCATTAAGATAGGTATTGGCCGAAAACCGATACCATGTCAACCCGACGGTAGCGTAGCTTATTACAGGCAACAGCAGTAAAACTCCGGCAATTTTCAGCCGAAACAAAAATGATTCATTGGCATTAAACGTAAGTAATAGCGTTTTTCGTACCAACAAAAAACACACCACTGTCATGGCCAAAATAGCCGATAGCAACCAGCCCATCGGATAGGACTCAATGATATTGTTGAACACCTCATGGGTATAAATCAGATAATCAACAGCAATAAAATTAAACCTGACCCCGAATTCATCCCAAAATGTCCATTCCGATAACACAATAAAAAACAGACCGTATAAACAGCTGATAAATACCCCAAAGCTGATTATTTGATGAGTTTTGCTTCGGTAAATACGGTTAGGCAAAACCAGTAAATACAAAACGAAAGGGATTAACAAGTAACTAAAAAAAGCCAAGTCATGAGCTAGGCCGATAAGAAAAGCCAGCACGATTTGATAAAACGGCGTGTCAATATCGGCCAGTTGCTTGATCAGCAAAGCTACTCTGAGCAATGCAAAAGTACCTAAGTTAATCAATAAAAACAGCAGCACAATCGTAAATCGTGATTTTGAAAATAATGCGTTGACACTCATGCGGATTGTTTCCTGAAAGTTGTAATGTGGAGAAAGGTACTAAACGAACAGTTAGCCCGTTTCAATCACCTTTAAATAAACCAAAGGCGATCAAAATAAGAATTAGCTCATATACTTTACCTTTGATCACATTCTAACACATCAATATTACCTAATTAACTCGAAGCAGTAAGAATCCTTTTTGTTAAATTTTTTCGTCCAAGCATCTGGATTTTCTTGTAATACAATAAATTGTGATTTGTTGATGAAGATTTTGACTGAGTAGTAATCCAGCATTTTGGGACACTAACGCAAATTTTATTTCTAAGTGAACATAGAACGTTTCCATAAAGGTATCGTACAAAATGAAAGCTGCACTCGAACCTACACACAAAGTCAGTATCTATTCGACTATAATTTCTCGTACTTATAAACAACCTCCTCTACCAGTTTATTAAGACAACATTCAATCGGAGAATCCTCAAGGTGATCAAAAAACTTATATCAGCATTCGTATTGACTATTGCATGTTCAGCGGCATGGGCAAATCCCTTGTCCACGAAAACCGCATTTGATGCCCTTTTTTCAATGACTGCCGAACAGCAACCTGAGGGCTTTGCAACATCTCCGCCGGAAGGCTTTATAGGGGAAAGTGCGGATGAGTCTGAACTGATTAATTTCCTTTCAATGCAACGCATACAAGGGGCCGACTTCAACGCCTACCGGCATCAAGGTACACTTTTGCATCATGCTATCCGAAGCGGTTTAAACGAAACCGTAATTTGGCTGCTGAAACACGGCGCTAATCCCATGCTGAGGCTTGAAACAGAACAAGAGGGATTCGACGCAATGGGAATTGCCATTCACACAAACGCTTGGAATGTAGTGGACATACTCCGCCAATCACCGGCCTATAGCCGCATTTCAGCAACCGAGGTCGCTAGATTTTACTGGCCGATAGCGTTCAACTCCGGCAAGAAGAGCGTTACAAACATGCGAAACCGCTTCGGACTACCCCATTTACAGCACAACCCTGAAATTGTTCGCTCATTGCTCGTAACCGGCCTTTGCAACGCCGACATCAGCCTCGTACAAGAACTGCTGAACAACGAACCGGCATTAGCAACGCAGCACGGACTGGACCGAAGTATTGAAACCTGCCCGGCATTGAATAATGAAAATAAACTGAACACCGACATTTCATTTAACGAATGGAAAAACGCTGAAAATAGTCTTCAATGGCCAATCATGAGTTATCTCATGTCCCAAGTAAAATCCAAAGCTCAAATGGATGCTTTATTGCACTCTGATCTACGGCAACCTTGGACACATTTGCAAGCGCTCAGGCAAGCCATGCTAAATGCTATGAGAGCCGAGCAGGCAGCGGCATTAACTTTTTTTAAAGCCATACCCTCCGCCGAATTAAACCTTGCACTGCAAAACGACTATCTTCTCGACAGGTGGCTGCCGTTGGCTGCCGACTTACCGCTGCCCGATTTGGTGTGGGCTTTGCAGCAAATCGACTCAAAAAACCTTACCGCTGTTTTGCCTAAAATAATTGAACTCTGGGATAACGCCGCAGCTACCAGCCGGAATGCTAAAAGCTTAGCAGACCGCGTCCGCAGATGGACTTTGCTGGCGCGGCAATTGACACCGCCGCTACCGAAAGGCGGCAACCCGTTTCCCTATGTGGTGCCGATAGATACTTGGCCGATTTGGTTTACATTAGGCTATACGCTGGACGATGAAATATGGGCCAATTGGATTAGAGGAGTAGCGCCCGCCCAACTGCAACAAGCTTGGCCGACGATTACAAAGTTTTTCCCAAAAGTGGCTAATCGCAGCCTGACTTGGCTGGTAGCGCCACTATCGGTTGGTTCTATCGAAGATCCCATCGCTCGCCTGCTCAGCTATGGAACCGTCGGCTCCTACTGGTATCACGATAACTTGCTCAAAGCGGTTTTTCTTTATGATCTAGGCCTCCGGGTAGAGCCGCCTCGCTGGCTCGCGACTGAATTCGCAACAAGCGAATGGCTTAAGGAGAACGATTTGCTGGTAAGTCGTGGTTTGGTCAAATTGCCTCCATCAACCCAGCGTAAGCAATTGGAAGCCGTAAATTCCCCTCCACCCTGCAAGCCGATTGTCAGCGCAGCGCTACGCCGTGCATTGGCCCCACACGCACCTTTACAAACAGCCGATGCGGATGCTTTGAAGATCGAATGGGCCGAAGCAATCCAAATTCCGGGCATGGAAGAATGTGCTTGGCTAGGTGGCGGAGGTTCTAGTGGCGGACGTCTGTTTATCGATGAAGAAGACTTTTTTGAAGGTACTTGGAGACTGACGCCGTGTACCGATGGCAACTTCCAGGCCGCTATGTGGGATGAGATCTCCGGACATTGGCTGAAAATACCTGCAACGGCTGCCGGTACGATGATACCGATTCGCTCCAAGCAAAACCAAGAGATGGCATATGTATTCTCTGAAGTTGGACTGGGCGGATGCGGAACGCAAAGCGGAGAATTGTATCGACCGACGCAAACTGATGACGGGAAACCAACACTTGTTGCGCTTAATCCCGGCGACCCATTACACGATGCGTTGGCCTTACAGTGCAGCTTTAAGGCTATCAGCGAATGCTTTAACATCTCCGATGAAATGTACAATGAAGGTAATTCTAACTCGATTCAAACCTATCTAAGCGACGACAAAAAGACATTTTTTGCGGCGCTGGATCGATTGGATCGCAAGGCGCTTCACAAGGCGAGCGAAGCAGGCCTGTTCCCGCAATGGTTAAATGAAGCAGTGAAACGCATCAATGAGAACTCAACATGGTCTTTGTTGGAGAAACGTAAACGCATGGCTTGGCTACTGGCTCAACACCATCTGCTTTTAGGTCTCAATGAGGAGACTCTACAAGGATTATTGATCTGGTTACCGGCAGAAGATTGGGGCCCCATCATAGATGCCCAACGTTGTAGCAACTCATATATGCTGTCGAATATAGCAGAAGAATCGAAAGCTCAAAAAAACCCGGCCCTATATCGCAGACTGGAAAAAGCACTTGCACAGCCTTGCAAGAAAATTTGATACCCGGAGCCGCTCATGCTTCAACAAGACAATACTCTGCATGAACGGCTTCCCAAAAATATATCAATTATTTAGCAGCCAAAACCAATTGCTCGGCATTAAAATCATCGACGCTAATAACGACAAACCTAGCATTTTCAGCAGCCACTATCACCTCTGCTTCTTTTTTGCTGATAAAGCCTTTGCTGATCGCCGCATCCAGCACGTCGATAACGGCACCTTTCGGTAGCTGTTTTTGCTTTTGTGCCGCATGAATCTTAGCTTCCACCGGAGCGGCGGCAAGTACGGCCTGAAAGGCAACTTCTATTCTGCCGGTAACATCATCAGGTTTTTGATTGATATATATGCCATGAGTTAAACGGTCGCGAGCCGGGGAATCTTTCAACAGCAACGCCGCAGTCTGATGAACCAAATAATCGGCAGGCGGCGAGTAAGGCTTGCCGTTGGGGAACAATACGGCTCTTAACAGATAGGCCGGAACACGCATCGGCAAGGTATGAAAAATTGCCAACAAGGATTGCTGGGCACGGTGCAAGGTTTGTTGGCAAGCCCAATGCAATAACGGCAAATCGTCTTCCGGACCGCCCTGATCCTGATAATTTTTAAGTACGCAGGAACACAGATAAAGATTACTCAGTACATCGGCAAAACGCCCGGAAATTCGTTCTTTGCGTTTAAGCGAGCCGCCCATTGTCAGTAACGCAAAATCGGCGACCAGTGCAAAGCCGACACTGAGTCGGGCAATTTGTCGAAAATATCGATGGGTATTTCGATCTCCCGGCGCCTCGATAAAATAGGCATTGGTTAAACCCAACCAAATACCGGCCGACAAATTGTGCAGCACCGAACCGATATGTTCAAACAGCACTTGATCAAACTGTTGCAATGCCAGTTTGGAATCGTCACTGCCCAAAGCTTCCATTTCTCTCTGTATGTAAGGATGGCAACGTACAGCGCCCTGACCGAAAATCATCATGGTGCGGGTCAGGATGTTTGCGCCCTCGACGGTAATACTGACAGGGATCACTTGATACATACGACCAAGATAGTTTTTAGGGCCCATGCAGATGCCGGAACCGCCTTGTATATCCATGCCGTCATTAACCACGCGGCGCATTCTTTCGGTGAGTTCGTATTTGATGATGGCGGAAATAACCGACGGTTTTTGCCCGTCATCCAGTGCGGCGGCAGTCACTTTGCGCGCCGCATCGATAATATAGGTTTGCCCGGCAATGCGCGACAATGGCTCTTCAATGCCCTCAAACTCGCCAATCGGCAGATTGAATTGCTTGCGGATACGCGCGTATGCGCCGGAATTGCGGCTGACCATTTTTGATGCGCCGGTGCTGAGTGCCGGTAAGGACACTGCTCTGCCGGTAGCCAGACATTGCATCAGCATCCTCCAGCCATTACCGACCTGCTCGACTCCGCCGATAATCCAGTCCATCGGGATGAACACGTCTTTACCCCAGTTCGGGCCGTTCTGAAACGCCGAATCCAACGGAAAGTGGCGTCTGCCTATGGATACGCCTTTTGTATTCGTAGGAATCAGCGCGACAGTAATGCCGATATTTTCCTTGTCGCCGATCAAGTGTTCCGGATCGTACAGCTTGAACGCCAGCCCCAACACCGTGGCGACCGGACCTAAGGTGATATAGCGCTTTTCCCAGTTAAGCCGTATGCCCAGCACCTTGTCCTTGCCTTCGAATTTGCCGTAACAGACTACGCCGGTATCGGGCATGGCTCCGGCATCGCTGCCTGCATGAGGGCCGGTTAATGCAAATGCGGGAATTTCATGGCCTTTTGCCAATCGCGGCAAATAATGATTTTTCTGCTGTTCGGTGCCGTAAGCCAGCAATAATTTGGCGGGACCTAAAGAATTAGGCACCATCACAGTAACTGCGGCGGTACTGCTGCGGCTGGAAATTTTCATCACCACTTCGGAATGTGCGTACTCGCTAAACTCCAGGCCGCCGTATTGCCTGGGGATAATCATGCCGCAGAATTTATGCTTTTTAATATAGTCCCAGACTTCGACGGGCAGATCTAAGCGGTTGCGGGTAATATCCCAGTCATCCAACATACTGCACAAGGTATCTACAGGGCCGTCGATGAACGCTTGTTCTTCGGCGCTCAATTTCGCGGCAGGCAAATCCAGCAATACCTGCCAATCGGGACTGCCGGAAAACAACTCGGCATCCCACCAGGTATTGCCTGCTTCCAGCGCCTCGCGTTCGGTTTGCGACATTGGCGGCAGCATTTTTTTCATGATCTTGAAAACGATGCTGCTGAATACCCTTTTGCGGATAGCCGGAAAGTTGAGCGTAATAAAAACAGCGTCAAAAACAATCCACAGAAAGGTTACCCAGTTGCCGCCCCCCAGCGCCAACGAATAAAGTCCTAGCCACCCGGCCAAAGCCAGCGTAGTCCAATGTAGAGAAGCTCTGGCATAAGCCAGAACGCCAGCAAGAATAACTAATGAGATTAACCAGATCATGGGATATTCCTTAAATAATTACCTAACCAATGACAAATATTGTCCACGAAAAGCACGAAAAGCACGAAAAGCACGAAAAGCACAATTTTTTTATAATACAATTCGTTGGACAGTCGCTTTTGGGTGACAACCGAAGTTGACTAGCAAACCCAGACGCATTCCAGTTGCTTTTAGGTAGTTCATCACCTGCGCCTTATGCGCTCCAGTTGTGGCAGCAAGCGCTTTAAGTTCAACAATAATGGAATCATGGCACACAAAGTCAGGGATATAGCTTTGCTGCAACGGCTCACCCTTGTAGCAAAGCTTGAGTTCTTGGTGTGCAACAAACGGAATCCTGCGTTTTGATAACTCTTTTTCCAAGCACTCTTGATAGACAGCCTCAAGAAAACCGCAACCCATTTCACGATACACATCAAACACAGCACCCTGTATCTGATAACACTCTTCTCTAAACCAAAATTCATCCATTTTTCGTATTTTTTGTGCCTTTCGTGATTTTCGTGTTTTTCGTGGAAAAAAAATTCAATTACGTAATGGCTTTCCTGTTTTCAATAAATGCTCCAGCCTCGCCAGAGTGCCGGGTTGTTGGACTAAATGCACAAACGCCTTCAGCTCCAAGTTTAATATATCGTCTTCAGTCAGCGGTTCGGTAATGTCGCAAAAACCGCCGCTAAGCACCTCCGCCAGTTGTCTGGAAATTTCCACATCATAATCTGTTATTTTGCCTGCTAGTTTAAGATTAGTGATAGCTATTTCCATCGAGGCTTTAGCGCCGGCACCGGGCAACGGATAGCTACTGGGATTAGGCGGCGTATAATCCGGCACCAACTTTAATGCTTTGGCTTTGGCATGTGCCAACAAGCGATCTTTATTCATGGTAATGCCGTCGGTCGTGGACAAAAACAGCAGCTCCTTAGCTTCCGCCGCCGATTTTGATACCTTGGCCATGCCGATCGTTTCAAAAGCCTGGGCGATGGCAGGCATCGGGCCGCCGGGGCGTCTGGCAAATTCCAGCCAACGACGTAAATATTCCTTACAGCCGCCCCAGCCTGGAACCAGGCCCACACCTACTTCGACCAAGCCGACATACAATTCCGCATGCGCCTGAATCGCATCGCAATGCAACAGGATTTCGCAGCCGCCGCCCAAGGCTAATCCGGAAGGCGCGGCAACCACCGGGAACGGCGCATATTTCAAGGCTTGATAGGTTTGCTGGCCCTGCTTGATTAATTGCTCTACCGCTGACCAGTCTTCGGTGTGAATAGCTTGCACCAGCAAGGTTAAATTAGCCCCAGCCGAAAAATTATCGGTATCGTTATAGATAACCAATGCCGAAAAATCGCTATTGACCTTTTCGACGCTTTGCCGAACCAAGGCCAAGCTATCCATATCCAGCGTGTTCATTTTGCTGTGAAATTCAAGACAGGCAACACCATCGCCAATATCCCACAAACTGGCCGACGGATTTTCCAGTACTGCCGGAACCTGCAATTTAATGTCGGCCAGCAACAGCACACCGTCTTTTCTACGGACGGGCTGATAATTCCCGGATAAATCGGCATACAAACGTTTGCCGGATTCAACCTTGTATAAGCTGTGCCGGTTTGCCGGCAAAGGTGGAACCTCTCGGTTTTCAGTAAGTAATCGATCGACAAACCAATCCACGCCGATGCGGTCTAACAGTTCGAAAGGGCCGTATTTCCAGTTATAGCCCAGGCACATCGCAGTATCGATACTGACTAAGTCATCGGCAATCTCTGGGATCAGCCCGGCACTATATACCAGAGTATTGGACAGTACCTGCCAGGCAAATCGGCCTAATGCATCGTCTCTCGTCAAAAACTCCCTAAGTTGATCTTGGGTTTTAGGCAAAGCAGGCAAAGCGAATTTATCGCTACGCTGATAAGCGCCGGTTTGCAGGCTAATCGATTCCTTAACCCGTTTGCCATCGATTTTATTCAAACGATAAAAGCCACCCTTGCCTTTCCTGCCGGTGTAGCCGTCGGCTATCATGGTCTGCACCAATTCGGGCAAATGGTTGACCTGATGAAACGCATCTTCCTTGGGCAAAGCCAGCTTCATACCACCCAGAATATGCGGAATCAAATCAAGCCCGACCAGATCGAGCAAGCCGAACACACCGGTTTTGGGTATGCCAAACGGCAAAGACATCACCGCATCAGCCTGTTCGACAGTCAACCCCAGTTCAATCGCCTCCAGCAGGCCGCATTGCAGCCAGTAAATTCCGATACGATTACCGATAAACCCTGGCGTATCCTTGCAAGTAACGCTTTCTTTACCCAAGTTAATATCAGCAAAACGGCTGACAGCATCAACCAGTTCCGGTCTGGTTTCGGAACCTGAAACCAGCTCCAACAGGCGCATATAACGGGGCGGATTAAAAAAATGGGTAATCATGAAACGCTGTTTAAAACTGTTCGGCATATCGCGAATTAACAGTTTATGCGGCAAGGTCGAAGTATTCGATGAAATCAAGGTGTCGGGACGACAGATGCCATCCAGTTTCTGATAGAGCGACTTTTTAATAGCCGGATTTTCAATCACCGCTTCAATCACCCAATCGACATCGATCAACCAGTCCAGGTGGTCTTCGATATTGCCGGGCGTGACCAAGCGCGCGTTGTTCTTGTGCATGAACGGAGCGGGTTCGGTTTTGAGCATCTTGGTAATGGCGGCTTCGGCGATGCTGTTGCGGTTATTACCCTCTTTAGGAATTATATCTAATAGATAGACGGGGATACCGGCGTTAGCGATATGAGCGGCTATACCTGCCCCCATCACCCCAGCACCTATCACTGCAACTTTTTTGATGTCCATTAGATAGCCTCCAAAATGGTCGCTATGCCCTGGCCTCCGCCTATGCATTGGGTGGCTAAGGCAAACCGCTTATTTTCCCGTTTTAACAGGCTGGCGGCTTTACCGGTAATTCTGGCGCCAGTTGCGCCCAGAGGATGGCCTAAAGCAATCGCGCCGCCATCCAGATTTAACTTTTCCTGCGGAATCGGTAAATCTTTAAGCACCGCTAAAGACTGCGCGGCAAAAGCTTCATTCAATTCAACTATATCGATGTCCTGCAAAGTCAATCCGGCGCGTTGCAAGGCTTTATGGGTGGCGCTAACCGGTCCTATGCCCATGATTTCAGGCGCACAAGCCGAGACCGCGATGGACTTGATTCTGGCAAGTTTATTTAAGCCGTGGGCATCGGCATATGCTTCACTGCACACCAACACTGCTGCAGCGCCATCGGTTAACGGCGAGGAAGTTCCGGCAGTCACACTGCCGTTTTTAACAAAAGCCGGTTGCAATTCGGCTAATCCCTCTAGCGTCGAGGTCGCCCTGATGCAGCCATCGACTTGAACGATCTCACCGTCAGCACGCTGAATGGGAATAATTTCACTAGCAAACAAGTTATTTTGCTGAGCAGCTCCTGCTTTTTGCTGACTGGCTACGGCAAAAGTATCCTGAGTCAGACGATCGATTTGATATTGCAAAGCTAAGTTTTCTGCCGTCTCGCCCATACCGATATAGGCTTGAGGATAGGCCTTATAAAGACGGGGATTTGGCAAGTAATTGTAGCCACCCATCGGCACCCGACTCATCGACTCGACACCGGCGCAGATAAACACTTCACCGGCATTCATTTGAATCATGCCTGCGGCGTTGTGTATGGCTTGCATCGACGACCCGCAAAAACGATTCAGGGTAACTCCTGCTATGGTAATAGGCAGTTCGGCAAGATGCACGACTAAACGCGCCAGATTCATACCCTGTTCGCCTTCTGGAAAAGCGCAGCCTAAAATTAAATCTTCAATATCGGCTGGATTAACGCCGGTTTGTTTAATTAAACCGTTGATGACTTGGGCCGTAAGATCATCCGCTCTGACTTTAGCCAGCTGGCCTTTTTGCGCCGGTGTAAAAGGCGATCTGCAATAGCCTACGATAACTACGCTTTTCATTTTAGTATCCCCTATATTTAGTTTCTACAACATAGGAGTTGGTCTTGTTCCTGCCTATTGGACTAAGGCAACTACAAGGGGTTACCCCTATGATATTTTGTATTCAGTCCTTAACTCATTTAAAAAACCATCAATCACGCCCCAAGTACCGCTAATGTTTTCCATTAATATCCCGTGACGTTGAGATTTAATAGCTTGTATTTGCTTATGCTTTGAACCCAACTTATCCATAATAATCGGCGCGCCTTTAGAAGAGACAATAGGATCCTCATCGCCATATACAACCAGTGTCGGCAAGCTAATTTGCGGTAGTAAGTCATCAAGATGCACCATCAACAGTCTCAGTTCGTAAAGTGCCCTGACAGGAGTATTGCGATAATTAATTGTGGGGTGTTCAGGTTCATTGTCAATAAAAGGCTTTACGCCTTCATAGGTAGAAACCCAACCAACCAGCTTATTGGTGCCGTGCAATAACGGTACCAGCATAAAAGCAGGATTAACGAATTTTAACGGAACCGAAACGGCGACGACACCGGTCATTTCAGGATAATGTTCAGCGGCTAGTTTTAAAGCCAATGCGGCACCTGTAGAAAATCCGACAACAAAAATACCCGAACAATGCACCTTGAGTATATTGAAACCCCGTTGCACACAGCCGTACCAATCCTCCCAGCTCTGGTCGCGCAACGCATGGGGCGACGTGCCGTGGCCTTTTAAACGGACACCCAATACCGTGTAACCCTGTTTAACCAGATATTCGCCATAAGTTCTTAATTCGGCGGGACTGGCAAGCAGACCGTGGACAAGTAAAACGCCAAAACCATTAGCAAGCTTCGGCTGGATAAAAAAAGGCGATGGGTCATCAACAGCAGCTTCCTCATGGCTAATGTCGTCACTTAAATATTTTGAATAAGTCTGCTTTTCCCATGCCAATGTACGACATTCATCTTCAAAATGCCAAGCGGCCAACTTGTCTTGATCGGCATGAACAGATTCATCTATCGCTGCAATCAGGGTATCGCGAACCGTGTGCAATGGTGCCGCTTCGTTATTGTAAACAGCAATCGGGTTTTCCAGGCGGATGCTGTCAAAATCGGACTCGATACAAAGCTTAGGCAAAAACTGGTAACAATTTTCATCTTCGTTGATCAACTCGACTTCTTTTGCCGCACACATAAATTGTTCAAAACGCTTGTTAGTGGCCTTAAACAAATCGCTGTAATCATCGGGATTAAGTAGGCTTCGGTGCAGATGAATTACCGTGTTGTTTTGTAAATGCTTAATGGCGATATACAAAATATTATAAAATTTGTTTTTCTCAATATGCGTTTGTCCCTGATCGACGTAATGCATGATCAAGGTTGCCGCCAGATGACTTAAGTTGACCGTGACATTGGTATAAATGCCCTCCATATATCGATCTCGGGAGCATTGGGCATTTTTGATAAAATACTTGCCCAATAAACGCTGTTTCCAGTTTTTAGGCCGGGAATTCAGCGTAAAAACATCGTCTATCGTATTAATATCAGGAACGACCTTGTCCATCAGATAACGGGTACGCCAGTCCCAGACACAACATGGATCGACAGGAGTGCCTATCCGTATATCCATATCGGTATTCTTCAGCATAATATTGCCTTCAATCAGCAATTCCTCGGATTGGCGTAAACTCATGCCGTTAGAAAACAACTCAACGCCTTTAAACAACAGGTTTTCAGAGGAACGAATCGGATAAAAAGTAATATTAGCAGGCACCATCAGCGTGGGTTTATTCGCTACCGCTATCAGCTGATCGATACTGTCGATCTGCAACACATCCTTCCATTGCCGAAGCAGTGCAACATCGTTTTGACTATGGGCATGGCGGATAGCCGCCTTAAAAGTTTCCACGCCCTGCCCCAATACAGCTGGCCCCGTATGCAACTTGCGCCGGTTGCCGGTAACCCTGGAATAAATACTGTAATGACCGCGTTTGTCAATAACCCGCCGGTCTTTAACCATGCCGCCTTCAGGAAAAATAATAACCTTGCGGCCACGTAAAATCTGCCCTGCCAACAACGGAAACAAACGATCATGATTGTGAGGAAAGACGCCGACATGTCTCAAATACCGCGACAGCACATTGTCTTCTTCAAAGAACTCCCCGGAAGCAATAGCGCAACTGTAAGCCCCGGTTTGTTCGTAAATCAGAAACTGAGGTATGAAGGTTTCAAACCGGGAAAAGTGATTGAATAAAAAGATGTCGCCTTCCATGAACTGTGGATCAGTGTGTAGATCAAGCTTGACACTCAGCATGTTTTTGACTGCATTAAACAACTTGACCGACCGGTTGTAGAGCTTGGTATCTATATCAGGCCAGTCATAGGGGTAAAGTGTTTTATTCATGTCACCTTCTTTGTCTAAGGATAAAAGACTAGGAAATCACCATTGTGCCAAATGTAGACTTCAGTACACCCCCCTCTAAAAACAATCAGATAGCTGTGCTTTCTTAAGCCTGATATTTATGAATGCCCTACAGGCCCAACCCGATGATAACCCTTAGACGTCGCAAAAGGTATTATTTCTACCATCTTGCAGGTAAAGATTCCAACCCCCTTAGCACCCAAGTCGGCTCCCACTTTATTTGATCTATATTATCGATAGTCAAATTCGGTAAGCGGCGAAATAATGTTTCCAATGTGACTTCTACCTCAAGGGTACCCAGTTTAGCCCCTAAGCAATAATGACTTCCTAAACCAAAAGCAAGTGATTTTTTTATGCTCTGTGGCCGCTCAATCCAGAAACGATCAGGCTCCTCAAACACTTCCGGATCATGGTTTGCCGAATCGAGCGCTAAATAAACCGCATCCCCAGCTGCAATTTGAACACCATTAAATTCGAATGACTCCATCGCAGTGCGAAAGGTAATTGGTCCAGGAGAATTAAAACGTAGACCTTCCTCTACTGCACTGGATAAAAGCTCTGGTTTAGCAATTAGCAATTCCCGTTGCTCAGGGTATAAAAACAACAAACGTAAAATATTGCACAGAGCATTAGCTGTGGTTCCATACCCTGATACGAACATCATAATAAGTGTAGCAATAATTTCGTCTTCATTTAGCCGTTCACCGTCCTCCTCGGCCACCAGTAACTGCGAAACTAAATCGTCGCCAAGTTGTTTGCGTCTTTGCAACCAAATTTTGCGAAAAAAACTCTCCAACCGTAATGCCGCTGCATTGGAGATATTAAGCTCCTCCGCAGTAAGCAAATTAGGCTCTGCTGGTCTCAATATGAGTTTAATTTCTGCCAAGAAATCAAGGCTCTGATCCAACTCAATATTAAGCATATTGCAAGTAACTTGAATAGGTAGTGGATAGGCCAAAACAGTCATTAAATCAGCCTGACCGTGCCCCATCCATTTGTCCACCAACTGTTCCGCGCTTCTTTGTACCAATGCCCGTAACTCCCCTGCTTTACCTGCATTAAGCGCTTTAACTATCAATCTTCTCCTATGAGGAGAATTCATCATTGTCCAAAAAATGTTATGAAAGCTAAAAACAGGTTCATCATTCATGCTTCTCCCATAACGCTGATTGAACATTGAAGGAATATCTTTAGTCAAAAGAGGACTTTTCAATAAGTGCTCGACATCGTGGTAGCGGGTTATTACCCAAGCTCCTGGTTCTAAAAGATAGACTGGAGCTTGTTCTCGCATTCTGGCATAAACAGGGTAAGGATTCGCTATAAATTCAGGGGATTGAAAATCTAGTTGCATAAGTTGAGTATTGTTTCATTAATTAATTAATATTTTCGTGCGGACATTTTTTTCTTCTGTTTCCAGTCTCATGGCCCTCAGCACTGCACAAGCGTTAAAAATATTAGCCGCAACTAATGTAAGTTTTTGCAGCATATTTCCGACGTTATCGCTTACAATATCACTTAAGCCCTTTTGTGGATATTTAATTTGAGTTATCCCAGTAAAATTTTGTTGTATTAATAATATTAAACTGAAACAAGCCTAATTCATTATAATTTAATAAAAAATTTTCTTATGCTTTCTGACATTAATAATACTCCACACGGAAAATCATCATTTAATGAAGACCTACAGGTAAAAAATGTAATTACAAATGGCCATAAACTAAAAAATTTTGGCCATGGCAATTACCAATTAACCAAAAAAGATATTAGCTACATTGTGTATGGCGCTTGTTTTTTAGGATCGGGCGGCGGCGGTCCGCTTGGCCTAGCGCTGCTTTTTATGGACAAAATGATTAACGATACCGATATTATGACTTATGTCAACCCCGACAACCTTGAAGCAAATAAAAGCATAGCTTTTGTGGCTGGACTAGGTGCGCCCGATAGAATATTTGACGGTTTCGGGCAAACCGTATCATTGAATGCTTTCATGGAAATGGACGATTATTTAACCCAATCAGAGCAAAAACCGATAAGTTATTTGATACCTGTTGAAATGGGTGCAATGAATACGCTAATCCCTTTTATAATTTCAGCCCGAAAGGGAATTGCGGTAATTAATGGCGATCCTTGCGGTAGGGCGGCACCGGAAATGGGCATGAACCTGTTCAACACCAATAAATTAGCCATCAACCCCGTCATCTTAACTTCTGATTCCGACGATTCCGGGCATTATCAAAAAATAATTGTGCAGGCAAAAGGGGCGGATGACGCGGAAATCCACGCACGGCGCTTTGCCAAGTCTAATAACAGCACGGCTGGCATGGCATGCTATCCGATGCGGGGCGCTGATTTGAATTGCTCCATGTCCAACCAGAATCACACCAAATTTATTCAATGGACTGTAGGCTTGGCATGGAATCTGGGACAGAACATGCTCAAATCCAGAACATACAATGGTTTCCTGGAGTTTCTGCATAACCTTCCAGTGACCAGTTGCACATTGTTTGAAGGCGCAATCAACAATAAAGAAGAAAGAGAAATAGGCGGTTTTAACGTTGGAAAAATTACTGTATCAAATGGAGATGAGACAATTTTTATCTATTATAAAAATGAAAGCCTGTTAGCATGGAATGTCACAAGAAATTGTTATATTGCTATGGGGCCTGACTCCATAAATTTTCTTGCTAGAAAGGACGCTCAACCATTCTCAAATACCGATATAAATAGTGATCCTGAAAAAAACCCTAAGCACATCCCCTTAGGAACAGAAATTGGCATTATCGGGTTATGTGCTTTTGAAAAACTGCAAAATACCATGCTTATAGATTTATTTTTAGCCAATATCCAGGAAATCCTAACTGCTTTTCCTGAAGATCAGATTCCTATTCCCGATAGATACATTTCATTATTAGATTTAATGCCTCATTTTAATAAACAGGAATGTAGTTTAGACGGCATCACTACCGCGGGAGAGTAGGCATTTCTGTTTACGAAACATTTTTATTATACTATAAAGTCTAGTGCACATGCTATACTGCATTTAAAAGTAACAGTCTGACATTCAGGATCGCCCCTGCCTGATTGCATTTTTTGATAGGGGGAGAACTTAACTCATTAGCAACCATAGCGATGCGTTT
>JADHTX010000029.1 GCA_016784875.1 Methylobacter sp. | reverse complement strand
GGTGGGTGGATCGAGACATAGCAGGCTACCTTACCCAGTGAAGGGCCGTCGGCTTCGGGTCTTCGTTCCTGCGACTCTTTAAGCCCTAAGCGCAGCAGCAATGCTGGCGTTATGAACCGGGGGTCTACAGATGAAGCCGCATAAAGGGAGCAAGTCATGCATTGTGCATTTACCTCATCAAAAATCATAAGCTGAATTTGCTAACTCACAAAATTAAGACTTAAACACTCACTACACCCTGTTGTTTTTGTAATTTTTTATCAAAACTAAGCAACTTTAAGTTTTGTTGTGTGCTGTTTTGTAAAATCAGGGCATCGGAAAAATCAATATTTGAACTGCTGTACAGCTTTAAAGCGGCTGCAAAAATCGCTTCGTTTTCCAGTCTAAAAGCTGCGTTATTTGACATGCTTTCCAGTACCCGTTCTATATCCGCTCTGGAAAAGCCATAAGCGCGACTTAATACCCAAACCGTTTCTGCTTGTACAATTTGTGTGACATAAACCGTTTCATATTCGCTGACTATTTGCCGCGCTTTGCTGTTTTGCTCTGGACACTGAGGGTCATCTACCAGAATGCGCACCATGCATTGGTGTCTAAACTAATCATCGCAAGCGGCTTTCGCTATGGCTTCCTCCATTTGCTCCAAAGAAACCGTTTTTGTCGCTTTCAGCAAGCCAAAGACTGCGCTAATGTCATTTTCAACCGGTGTAATCGTAATAATATTATTTTCGCAACTCACTTTTACTTTTTGACCGGCAGTCAGGTGCAGGGACTTTCGTATATCGGCAGGTATTGTGACTTGGCCTTTTGAAGTAATGCTTGATGTTTGCATGCTTTTCCCCTTCAAATGTAGTAATTGGATACGTTTTAGCAGCACCTATATCGGCAAGGATAATAAACTTAAATACTAGGTTCCACAAACGGAATTGTCTTCTTTTAAATCGGCAGCCATTTACGAATGACAGAAACATTTTCAACAGCTAATCCATTTCAGGCATCAATATTTAGTACGTTTGGATTCTGAAAAGGCACGCGATACGCTTTCTGCTACTTGATTTTCGGTTGTTTTTAAAATGGTTTTAATGCGATTACCCTACTTGTTGGTTCAAGCAGGTGAAGATGTCACCTATAAGCCCCGTTGCCTTTACGTTACCATTGGTTTTTGTTAATCTTTTGCTACTTATCGAAAAACAAATGTAGCGAGAACATTATGATTATTGTTTATCAATCTTTAGAATCAGTTGGAACCAAAGATAAAACTGCTTCGACTGTTTTATCCGGCAACTCCTTTAAAAATAGGACTCAGTCCAATGTAGAAAACATTTATTCTCTTAATTCGAATAGAGAGTTTAGCTTTCAAAAGCCCGTTTACGACCTTTCTGCAAAAAAAAGTATTTTTGAAACCCAAAAAATTCAATTTGCGACGAGTATAGAATCAAAACAGTTTTCAGAAAACTTTAAGTCTAAACAGGATGCCATAGAATTAAATAATTTCCTACTGGGCATTATTGATACTATCGTTAAAAGTACAATGAATCGGACTTATGTCGATGACGGTAACTCCCTGGGTTTTTGTCGCCCTCCTGACATAATTGTGCTGGGCGAGGTTTTTTTAACCGGCATAGACCATATCGGCGATTATGAAGTAATCGGGGGCATGGATCCTACCGGCGATGCACGTCACCGTTTTACCGTTCTTAAAAGAAAATGGTTAAATGACGATGATAGCCAAAATATAGAAGTCTTTGCTTACGATGAAGAAAGCAGCAGCAATAAAGACGAGAATTCAAAATGTATGATGATGAGGATAATGGGATGGCTGGTTGCTTTTGTACACACGCCCAACAAGATATGCAACAAGGAGAGTCAGGTAATTCAATATATCAAGAAGAATGTTGATCGCGTCTTGGGGTCAAAGAATGGACTTGGGCTTGACCTGTTAATAGGCGATACAAATCAGAAGAGCGTGGACAATGTCAAAGACTACATGGGCAATTATAACAATTCCGTTTGGAGCAACAGTATCGTAAATCGAAAACAGGAAGTTGTCGGCTTTGGCGGGTGTCATTCATTCAGTATCAATGGCACTAACAGTGGATTTGACCAACATTACGATATTGCCTGTAGCCATCATGTTTCACTTAAGATAATGGACGGCAAAGTGAACGGATTGCCCATGTCGTTGCTTAAAGAGGAGCAGGAGCCCGCGTTCGTCTTTCATGGCCTTACCGATAAATTCACAACTCTTAACAACAAAGCCTACGCTTATAGCGATCACAACGGCGTCATCGTCGAAGTGTTGCGTCATAAAGATTCGTTTGGTCAGATGGAAAAGCGGCGCAAAATAATTAGGAAAAAATTCATAGATTCTAGAGCTGTGGTCCTAAGTACAAATAAAAGGAAAAGAGAGTTCCTCGAAGAGGATGAGCCTGCTATTCAAAAGAAAAGGAAATTAGAAGATTAGTATGAAGTTTGAACGTGACAGACGTCATGCAAGGCAAGTTTGTCGTATTGCCTCGCTCGATCGGTTGGTGAACGCTCTTTTACTCAGGGGCTTTCCAAGGATTATCAGCGTCTAACCGATATGGCCGAGTATTCATCAAGATTACTGAGGTACGATACCTTATACGCGAAATTTGTTAGGTGTTTAAACAGCTTTAATAGTATTAAAAAATTACCAAAATCACCGGTCTTCATTACCGTCACCGCCAGAATTCATAGATGAACCATATTTAAGTCGGTGATCAATTCTTCGTATATTGACCAAGTTTATTATTTTCTGTTTTTGTTGTTCTGTTGCAGCGCTCCACTGCATAATTTCATCAATACTTCGAAAACAACCAAGGCAAATATCGTCCTCATTTAGGCAGCAGTTCCTTACACAAGGCGAGAGAATATTTTCCAATGAGAAATTCCTCTACCGCAAACGCAATGCTGAAAAATAAAGCCACTTAATTCCGTTTTTTTCGATTGTTATCTTAACTGTTGATCTGCGCTCACAAAGCGAGAGCTGGAGATCTATCTGGTTTTTTTTCATGATTTTCTGTTCGTTTTACATTGGGTTAAATGTGTAACCTTTTAATTCAGATATTACAAACACTCAGTCCCGATTGATTTTACCTTCGGTTTTCTAGGTGTCCTTCTTGTATACCTAATGTATTGCATCCCAAACCGGCTGCAATAAGCTTTGGCATTGCCGCTCAAACGACTCTCCCAATATCTGTTCTAAGTCCGCGACATTGCCATATAGTCGTCTGAGTTCCGGCTCGTAGGGTTGCTCTACGGCCCTGGACAATTGCTCGATTGCCGCATCCAGCGCCGACTTTTTAGCTTGGTTGCTGGTTTTCAGTTTATAGGCCTGTTTGACATACGCCAAGGCCGGTTCGACAAAAAACGCATCGGGCTGTTTTCGTCCTAGCCGGTAGATTTCTATCCATGCCGCCAGCTGCTCCGGTTGGCAATGTTCCGGCAACAAACTTAAGTCTTCATCGGCACTGAGCAAAATAGTCTGCTGCGACTGAGCTTCATTAATAATAAGATGATGCAACCAGGCGCAAACAAAATCCTTACCCTTTAGGTCGGCGTAACGATAAAACAGGCTGCCGTGTTGGTAACGATTAGCGAGTTTGCCAACTACGCGGTAGCCATTGATGCTTATATCTATCGGTAAATCGTCTAAAGCTGAGCCCAAGTTTTTGGTTTTTATGCGCTCGACAAAGCCATTAATCACTTGCTGTTGCCGATCGAATTCCAGTTCGCCCGGTACACCCGCTAACCAGCGCCCCTGGGCTTGCAGTTTTTTTACCGACGACTGCCAGGGATGGTGGAGGTGTCGCAATTGGGATGGATCTAATTCGACCGGCGGCTGGTCGTTTAAGGCTTGCTGTATCCATTCATGATAAATGGCGTAAGCGTCTAGCTTGGCGATGCTGAACGGCTCGCGTTCTTCGGCATCGGCTTCTATGCCGCTAAAGCGCACATCCAGTTGCCGTTGCATAAAATAGCGTTGCGGATGCCGGAAGAAATTGAACAATTCGCTGAGTTCGATCACTTCGGTTTCGGCATTATCTTCAGGGAGGCTTCCCTGCCACCACAAACCCGCTGAATCGGTCGATGCTTCGCCCCTACCGGACAAGGCGTCGGCGGTTTCGCAATCGGCTTTGGAAAAACTGAACAATCCGGCTGAGCCGTCAAAATAGCGCCGACTGAACGACTGCAAGGGATGCCGGGTAATCAGCTCGCCGCCATTGGGTAAAACCTCCAGCAATTCGCTGATCACCACCGACGGTGGAATCGCGTCATTGTGGCTGATCGACTGGCCGATATAGGTCATGATCAGCTGCTGTCTGGCCGATAACAGGATTTCCAGAAACTGATAGCGATCGTCGCTACGTCGCGAACGGTCGCCTTTACGAAAGTTATGCGCCAGCAAATCAAAGGTCGGATGACGGTCGATTTTGGGGAACTCGCCGTCATTCATTCCCAGCAAAGCGATGACCTTGAACGGGATGGAACGCATCGGGAGCATAGAACAAAAAGTCAATTGGCCGCGTAAAAAACCGTTGGATGATTTGCGTTCGGCGACCATGCCCTCCAGCCAGCTGATAATCACTTGCAAGGCCACGTCGTCATGATGCACTTCGGCCAGCTCGGCGGACAATTCCGCCAGCAGTTCGTTAAGCTGTTGGCGCTCAAGCGGCTCTGCCGCCGCCAATAACTGGTCGGCGTAATAATACAGCTGCGTACTCCAGTTCTTTAGCGGCTTCGCCTGCTTGAGCTCTTGGCCGGCTTTAAACAGCAGCTGCATAAAATCGCACAAGCCGCCCAAGGCCAGTGCCGAGGAGCCTTCAATCGCTTGATACGGCAACACGCCGCTGACAAAATCCTCATCGCTGCCCACCGCATAACCCATCAGCAATCTGTCCAAGGTTGCTTGCCAGGTGTTTTCGCTCAATTCCGGCAGGCCAAGCTCTTGCTTGTGTTGTGCGGACTTGCCCCAGCGCACATGGGTATCCTGCACCCAGTGTTTGATCAAATCCAGGTCGGTATCGGACAAGCCGAAACCCGGATACACCACCGGTTGTTCCAGCAAATCCAACACGGTCTGCCAGCCGAACCGGCTTTGGCTTAAGCTTAAAAAGCGGATGAAGGCATCCAGCGCATTATTGCTCAGGCGCAAGCTTCGGTCGGCGATGGCGTGCTGAATATCGTCAAACACCGCAGAAATAAACGGCTCGTATACCTGAATATCCGGCGCCATCACTACAATATCGCGTAATTCCAGTGTCGGGGCTTTTTCCAATGCTTGCAGCAATTGGTTTTTTAGCACTTCCACTTCGCGCATTCTGGAATGGCAGGCATGAATGCTGATCGAATCGTCTGCTTGCAAAATCGGCTGATCCTGCCGGTTGTTTAAAATGCCGTTTTGCAGCTGTTGCAGGTTGCTGTTGGCGTCGCCAAGCTGGAAACTTTCCGGTTCGAAATCGAACTGCACCTGCTCCAGCAACATTTCCTGAAACTCTCGGCCTTGTTGGCCTAATGTGGACAACAAGGGATGTCCGCTAAAATCTTCATCGATTATCCGTTGTCTTTTAGTCGCCAGATCGGCCCAAAAATCCTGTGCCGGATTAAGCAGGAAAAGATGCAACTGGCAATGTTTGGACAGGCCTTCCAAATAACTCAAGAATAACGGCGGCATGGTGTTCAGCCCGAATACCGAAATTCGCTCCGGTAATTTTGAGCTGAACGCGCCTTCCTCTGTGGCATTCAATTTGGCGATGACATCCTGCCATAACGAGCCGCGATGTTTATGGCCGGTTTGTTCGGTTATTTGCAGCCATAACGCTTGCTGCCATACTTCGGTCGTTGTTTGATATATCAGCCGGCCTTTTTGCCAAGCCTCCAACATATCCGGTCGCATCATTTGGTATTGGTCGAAAATTTGCGACAGTTGCTGGGCTAACTGATAGCGTTTTAGGCCGATATTTTCGCCGGACAGATATTGCGTTAACGGCAAAAACTGATCGCCATCCAACCTTCTAAGCAACGCCTCAATCCGCCACAGCATTAAGTTGCGCTCGAAAGCCGCATCGCTTAAACGGCTGTCGATGTTTTGCGCCAGAGAGCTGAAAAACTTGCCGGGAAATAAGAACTCGTAATTGCCCCAAACCTTAAATCGACCGGCTAGCTGTTGCGATAGCCATCGCTCCATGCCCTGACTTTGAATCAAAAAAACTTCCTTGGCAAACGGCGATGCCAACGGCGCGTTTTCAATGACTGCGGCCAGGTGGTCAACTAGGTTTTCGGTTTTATTGGAACTGTGCAGAATGAACATGGGCACTTGAATTTAATTTTTAAAAATCAGCCGGATAATCGTTGTCTCGCTATCGGGATAAGATTAGTCTTTAAGGCGCGCATGGCACGCCCTATGGCGGATGCTGTTATGCCGGGGACAGCGGCGGAACAACAAAACTTTTCCGGATAACGCTATCTGCGGTATTATCACATACCCTTTACATACCTATAACTAAAATCAGGATAACTTTATGACTCAAGACGAATTAAAACAAAAAGTAGCACAAGCTGCGATGGACTATGTAAAAGATGTTGCCATTGTCGGCGTAGGCACCGGCTCCACGGTAAAGCATTTTATCAACTATTTGGCCGATATTAAGGGCGATATTGAAGGCGCTGTCTCCAGTTCCGAAATGAGTACCGCTCAGTTAAAACAAGTCGGCATTCCGGTGCTGGATCTTAACGCAGTCGGCACGCTGGATGTTTATGTGGACGGCGCGGACGAAGTCAATCCGCACAAATACCTGGTTAAAGGCGGCGGCGGCGCGTTGACTCGCGAAAAGATTATCGCGGCGGCCAGCAAGAAATTCATCTGCATCGCCGATGAAAGCAAATGCGTCGATGTGCTGGGAAAATTTCCGCTGCCGGTTGAAGTGATTCCTATGGCCAGAAGCTATGTTGCCCGAGAAATGGTTAAACTGGGCGGACAGCCGGTGTGGCGTGAAAACTTCATCACCGATAACCATAATGTAATTCTTGATGTACGCAATCTGGATATTATCGATCCGATTAAATTGGAACAAATCATCAACAATATTACCGGCGTGGTTTGCGTCGGCATTTTTGCAATGCGCCCTGCGGATGTTGTATTAATCGGCAAGGGTAACGAGGTCGCTACGCTTTAAGGCTCTCTAAGCGGTTTGTGCGCTATTTTACATAAAGGAGTCGGCCATATATTTGTCGACTCAGGAGTTTAGTCAATGGCATTAGCTCAAGAAGATTTAGACCAAATACAGGACTTGATCAAAAAAGTTATTTCAGAGCTGCCTGAGTCGGCAAATGCCAATGTGCGTTACGAACTGGATTTGCGTGAAAGAACCATTCGTGTAGAAGAAGAGCTCAAGCATCAGCGCGAACTGATGCTTGAGGGCTTTAAACAGATGGAAAAACGTTTCGAGCAAGTGGATAAGCGTTTCGAGCAAGTAGAAAAGCGCTTTGAGCAAGTCGACAAGCGTTTCGAGCAAGTGGACAAGCGCTTTGAAGAACTGGTTCGACGTATTGACCGGTTTATGTTTTGGTCGCTGGGTCTTACCGTGTCATGCGCTGTTTTTGTGGTTACTTATCTTAAATAGGCGGTAAAAAGCTCCTGTCTATTACTCAGCGTCCAATTCAACAACTTTATCCTCGTAAATTCCGGTTAATTTACGCTTGAATTCATCTGAAATCAGCCGGGCATCCTGTTTAGTTTTTACTACGCGCGGCGTAATCAATACCACCAATTCAGTTCTGCCCTTATTGATACCGGTGGTTCCAAATAACGCCCCTAGCAGCGGAATATCTTGTAAATAAGGGATACCTACTTTACTGACATCATTATTTTCATCAATCAAACCGCCTAAAACAATGGTTTCACCACTCTGGACGGCCACTGAGCTGTTGATTTCCCTTGCTTGAATGGTCGGTGAATCAATGTTGCTTGACGTGGATGGGACTGCCCGCTCGACGCTTTGTTCAATATCCATAATCACCAAGCCGCTAGCATTAACTCTGGGCTTAACGGTTAACTTAACACCGGTTTTTCTTTGTTGTATCGCGCTGGTTTGAGTAAGAACGGCTGTCGTTCCGCCCGCTATCGGCGTAGACGATTCGGAGGTTCTCAGCGGCACTTCATCTCCGACTTGTATTGATGCTTCCTGATTGTTTAATACCATCAAGGACGGCGAAGAAATGACATTAATATTATTATCCTTCGCTTCAGCCGATAAAATAGCCCTGATATTGCCCGAGTTGGATATAAAGGAGTAACCAAATCCACCGGTTACAGCGGCTACGGCAACAGATGTCAGATCAGCGCCATCGGTATCGGCGCCGCTGGTAATAATACTCTTCCCCCCCTTACTGTGGGTTAAAAACCACTGGATGCCGTACTTTAAATTATCGGTTAAATTAACCGAGACTATCGTCGCATCAATCAGCACCTGTAACGGCATCACATCCAGCTGATTGATAACCGGCCGAATCACTTCGTATTCCTGAGCGGTGGCGACAATAATGACCGAGTTATTGGCTTCATCGGCGATTATTCTGACCTCGCCGACATTAGACACATTGACGTTTCCGGTTTGAGTGTTACTTGAGCTTGATTTTTTGGTCTCCGTCTGTTTTTTATTGGTTATTTCTACCGGTGTTTTTCCGGGTGCAACCTTGGGCGTTTTGTCTTTCTTTGCCCCACCGGAAAAAATTTCATTTAAGGTATCGGCCAGTTCCACGGCATCAACATGCTGAACTTTATAGACATTAACACCGCCTCCTGAAGCGGTATTAGCGCGATCCAGTCTGAATATCCAGCTTTCAATATCTTTTAAATACCGTGCTTGATGAGTAATCGCCATGATCGCATTCAAGCGTTCAATGGGTATGAAACGAAAAAATCGCGATTCTTCGCTGCTGCCCTTTTTGTCGAAAACTTCATCCAGTTCTTGAATAATGGTTTCCGGATCAACATGGGTCAAGGGAAACAGCCCGAATGATCGCCCTTTCAACACATCGATATCAAATGTACTGACCATATCCATTACTCGTCCCAATTCATCCGGGGTACCGGAAGCGATCATGATATTACGGTTGCCGTCAACATTGAGTATGGTCTTTTCCTGCACCAACGGCTTAATCACATCGATAATATCCTGTACGGCGACATTTCTGATCGGGATAACCCTGACTTGAAAACCATTCTTGCCCACAGTGCTGGGAGCCGCAAAACTGGAACTGTACAGGGCTTCGTTGGCAGGTTCGATATGGTAAATATGGCTATCTTTTATCAGTACTGCATTGTTCATACGTAACAGCATTTCAAGAGTGGGGATTAGCTCATCTTTAGTTAAGGGGTCGGTAGTTTGCAGAGTGACCTTACCGGCCACCTTGGGACTGAGTACGTAGTTTTGTCCAAGGATGTCACTTAATATGACTTTGGCCACTTCCCCTAAATCGGCTTCGTCAAAATTCAGACTGTAGGTACCTTTGCTGCTGCCTTTTGTTTTCCTATGCTGTATTGCCGTGTCCGGTACAAACCGATTGGTACCGGGAAATAATTCAGCTTTGGCCTGCACGGTTTCAGCAACTGGCGCTTTGTTTTGCAGCTCTTCATAAGTCACATCGGTTTGCTCATTTTTCACCGGTATCAACGGTAATTTGGCGGTCCGTGTGGGGCCGAGCAATTCACAACTTGACAGTGTTAAAGCTACGGCCACCAAACAGCAAGCTGTTGTAATTTTTTTAACATTAGTCATTGTTGTTACCCTCCGTTGTATCTTCATTAGTGTCTGCCGCAGGTTCAGGAATAGCCGGTGGGACTGGCGCAGGAACTGGTGTAGCAGGTATTGCGCCGTTTATCCCTTTTGGCAATTCTTTTAATTTAGGTTTTCGGAGCAGCAGTTCTTTTACCTTATCGTCTTGTTTGAGGACAACCCTGTCCTTATTAATTTCGGTCAGTTTCCAACCGTCAATCTCATCCCCCACCGTTATTTTCCGATGATTGTCTTTGGCAACTTTTGTCTTAGACCGACTGAATAATACCGATACGGTTTTTTGGGTGCCGTAAATTCCGGCCAAGTCCCAATCAAAACTTTCCGGTTTGGTAGCCGCTTGCTCTGCCGTAGAACTCGGCTCATCCACAGGTTTTCTGCCTTTAATAAATAACGGTCTGGCAACCAAATCGACATAACTGTCTTCCGGCTGTTTTGTTAGTTCTATTTCAGGTAATTCGTCTGTTTTGTTGTTTTGCAGTTGTTCCGAGTTTATCGATGTCAACAAAAGATGCCGTATATAACTTGCATACATCCACTCGCCGGCAATAATCAAGCACAGACCGATGCAGGCAGTTACCAGTAATTTTATAAGCTTAATATTCATTACGGCTGCTTTCTCATAAAACTAACGGCCTGAAAGTTTATATTTAATCCGTTGCTCGGTTCGATCTGTCGCGTTGCCCTGTTTCTTACGCCGCGCATCGGTCTTATGTCTAACTGATTAATAATAATCAGTGGGGTTGATGTTTCTATCTTGTACAAAACCTTCCGTAATACTTCGCTATTCCCGGTCATTCTTACGCTGACGGCTATTCGGCTAAATCCATTTTTGGTGCTGACCGGCAGCGCCTGCGTACTACTCAATTGTCCGCCAGCCTCCATAATCGTTTTTTTAATAAATTCCTGAACCTCTGCCGACGCCAATGCACCGGTACCCTGACTATTTAAAAGCCCTCGTTGTTGGTACTGCTCTGTTATGGCATTCATACTTGCAATAACGGCATCTTTTCTTGCCAGAATCCGTTCGTATTGCTGTAGTCTGAAAACAAGATTATTTTTAGACTCACTCAACTCCAGCCCTTTGCTAACCACCGGCATAATGACCACCAGACCAACTAGCAGTATTGCCGCAATCAGCAGTCCTACCGCCAGCCAACGCTGCATTTTCTTACTATCGACTTCGGTCACTTGCGTCTCCCATTCGGGGCTATGGATGACGGCGCAATTGTCGGGGTAACGTCAACAGTAATCTGAAAACGCTCTTGGCCGCTAGATTTATCTTGAGTGACCGGCGACACAAATCGGGCGTTATCGAACAATTTAGAATCCTCCAAAACGCCGATCAATGTTGAAGCGGCAGGCGACTCGCCTTGTATTTGCAGGTGCCCATCCGAATATTGCGCATAGGCCAGCCAGGTATCGTCTTTTATTAATGCGCTTAACGTATTCAATATATCGATTACCATAGGCACGGTACTTTTTTCGGCTATTAATAGTTGCGTTTCCTCTATCATCGCATCGATCTCCATCTGCAAAGCCTTAACACCCTTAGCGTCCTTTTCGATGGCGGCAATTTTTTCCTGTAAGGCATTGACCGTTTGATATTCAAACCAGACTGGCAACACCAACACGGCTCCCAGTAGTAACAATACCGTCGCAATCAATGCCGTATAAATCAGACGCGGTGTATTGGCTGTTTTTTCCCTTAGGTGTTCCGGCAATAAGTTGTAGCCGTCATAGCATTGTTCAAGATCATTTGGGGTTGCGTCGTAATCTACGAATAGCGGCGACATTCCCATCGCTTTAATGTCTTCATACAGCGCATCAAGCGTTTCTCTTGGCGTTAACACCAGCATGACCCGGATTTGCCCAGGTTCATTCTCGACATCCAGCACCTTGACCGAAAAATAAACCTGTTCGGTTTGAAACGGCGTATAGCGATCAATTTCATAGGCAACAACCTGATACAGGTTTTCTTTAACGGCAGCAGGCAGAGCCAGTTCCTTTTGAATAGCTTCTTGCTCTGTCAGGCGGAGTATTAAATTCGCTTTAGCCAGCCTGTCATCCTTACTCAACAACGTTTTGTATTGCGCCGTGCCCGATGCGTTGCGCTCCAGTACTACCAACGGCTCAGTCACTCCGTTACAGGCATAAGTCAGAATTAACTGATTGCCTTCGGGGTGTACGATAATAAAGTTTTGTTGTTCATTAACCAGCCGTTTGATCTTTTCAGGCACCAGAAATTCAAGTTCGCGCCGCCACCAGCGGAAGAACTTTTTAACATCCAGATTAATTGTTGAATTCAGGTTCGGCATACTGTCCTACTAATAACTGATCTCTTTCATTCGCAAATAATGATCCATCGGCGGCGGGGTTACGCTGCCATTTTAAAACCTGAAACGGTGCCGACAGCTGATTATCCGATCTTTTTATCAACGCCTTGATGATAGCCGTTGTGCCATCATCCAACAACGCTTCGATAACAACCGTAATCGCTGCTTTTTGTTCTGTTCCGTTATTGTCGGTTGTTGTCGGTGCAATCCCAATCGGACCGGCAGTTCCCGATTGGTCGAGCAAACCGTTTATCGCGCTTTCCCGCCTAGCTGCAATAAAGCCTTCTATCAATCCTTCATCCAGTTCCGGCAATACCTGCAAAACTTCTTTGGCGGCTTGAGTCAAATTTACCTTGGGCTGTCCCGAGTAGACGGTGACTAATTCTTCAAGCCACTGATAGACATGTTCATCCATGCCCAATACCAGCTGTAATTCTTCAATGGACTGAAATGGCTTGTTACGCGGCTGATAAGTTAACCCCGCCGCTTTATATTCTCTTTTTTCCGCACCCTCTATGCGCACTAGGTCATCCGTATCTCGCCAATCGAGAATCGCATTGACCAGCTGGTTTTGTACTTCGGCCTGCACCGGTGCGTAAGACATAAGTTCTTGCAACAGTGTCTGGTCAGCACTGTTTATATCCACCTTTCCCGTTTCAGCCAGCAGCCGAATTCGAACTTTAGACCCTGCATAATCAATTTGATAAATACTGCCGTCGGTATGCCAGCGTTGGCGCTGATCAGGATTTATTAACATCAGCTCGGCAACTGCCAATCCCGATTCTGCAATTGCCATGGCCTGAGCATTTGTACTGCTGCCGGTCACAATGGCGGCCTCTCTACGCATAGTTAGCGCAAAGCTTCCGGCCATGATAGTTAGCAGGCTTAACACCCACAAAACCAGGACCAGTGCGAAGCCCTTTTGCCCTATCATTCGACACCCTCTGACGAGGCGGCACCATTTCCGTCGCTTATTCCAACTCCTGCATCTGAAACTTTGAGTTCTATCATCATGTCAGCCCAATAGACGCCATTGTTGGTATTGATGCTGATTTTGACCAAACGGGGTTGAACGCCTTTTTCCAACCATTCTTCCTGCCACTCCGCCTCGCCGGCATCATCAGCGCCAAAGTAAGCCAAGGAAAAATCACTAACATGCCTTAATAAAACGACCTCTTCCCGGTGCCATTCTTCCCCCTCGGTTACCGGATAAAACGGCGTTAAGGTCACCTTGATAAGGCGTTCGCCGTCTTGTTCCTGCGGTTCTATTAAAAACAGTTGCATACCTGTTCTACCGGCACTTGCAGGAAAAACCGAGACAAACTGTAGGGACTGTTTTTTGCCCTGGAAAGAAAATGTTTTATCCTGGTTTCCCGTCGTAAAGCCATTCTTAACGGTAAAATCATCCCAGACCGGAATAGCTGAGGATAAATGCCGTTGAAAAAAGTTGTAAACTACTGCGACCTCATTCACTTCGGCTATCTTGCTTTCTCCTTGCTCCCAACTTTTTGCGCAAATCCTTAAGCTGCTGAACAATAAAACCACCATGATGCTTAATAGTGTCATCGCTATCAAAACTTCAATCAGGGTAAAGCCCATGGCAACGTTTAATCTTGGTGCAGTTATGCGAAGAGGGTATTTTGGCCTATCGCTTTTTGCCTCGCGTTTACTGTTCATAACGTTTTATTAATCAGCTTTAGGGTGATCAGTTCAACCTGCCTGCCATCGCTCCAGTTGACGCTAACCTTAACCTTAAAAAGCTCTGCCGTTATGCTCGCGGCGTCTAAATTCTGAGCCGTAAGTTGGAATGGGCTGACCGACACTCGCCAGTGGTATTTATTATTTTCCAGACCGGTCGCTTCACTTGGTTGCAACGGCGCTTCTACGCCGGTTTGTGCCATTAAGGATTCGGCAATTTGGACGGCTGCGGTATATTCTTCGGCAACGCCGGCAGTATTAACACCGGCAGAGAATATCTTCAACAAAATACCCAAAGAGAGCGCCAAGATTGAAAACGCAATCAGGATTTCCAATAAAGAAAAACCGCGCTGTTTATTGGCTTTCAAGTTCAATCTGCCCGGTTAACCAGTTAATATCGATTTTCCACAATACATTGCCTCGTTCCAGTGTAATTCTTCCTCCGGTTGAAGAGCCATCGGAAAAAAAACGAATGTTCGTCCTCCCTTCTCCGGTCAATTCCGATTGTGCCGTCACCACGGTGACATCAATGGTTTCGGGTATTCGAAAAAGTTTGTTTCTACCGCTGACCATGTAGCTGTTGTCACCGAGATCAATAGCAACTGTCGCTTCTTGATGCGTCATTAAAGCCTGTCCTCTGGCATAACGCAGCGCTGAGACTATATCCCTGGCAGCCGCCTTAATTTGGCTGGAGTCACTTCCTGACGACAGGTTAAGGCCGATGACCGAAAAACCCAGCACCACGACAAAAAGCACCACGACTAACTCTAGCAGGGTAAAGCCCCCTTGCACTTGAGCTCTTCGCGCAAAGCGCTGACGCGGCATGCCCTCGTAGCATGAGGAAATAAGACATCTTTCGCCGTTCACCTCATTCCCAGCTAACAATATCCTGATCTTCCCCTTCACCGCCTTCTTTACCATCGGCTCCTAAAGTGTACAAATCGAATTTGCCATGTTCACCGGGTGAAACATAACGATATTCTTGTTGCCATGGATCTAACGGCATTTTGGCTTTACGCAAATAAGGGCCATTCCAGCGATTTGCGTTATCGGGCGATTCAATCAAGGCACTCAAGCCTTGCTCGGAAGTCGGATACCTACCCAAATCCAGTTTATACATATCCAGAGCGGCTGCCAGATCTTCTATTTGCACTCTCGCTGCCTTGGTTTTTGATTCGCCCATGTGCTTCATAACCTGAGGACCCACTATCCCGGCCAACATCGCAATAATGCCCAGCACCACCAACAATTCAAGCAAAGTGAATCCCCGCTGACGCAAAGCTCCAGCAGTTTTTATCTTGATCCTATTTATCTGTTTCATAATGTATCCCCATATTTAAAAAGCTAAATCATTAACGCTCAAAATTGCCAGCAAAATTGACACGATGATACCGGCAATCATCAAGCCTAATGTAATTATCAACGCCGGTTCCAGTAATGCCAGCATCCGCTGTATCGACACTCTGAGTTGCTTATCGTAAACCGTCGCCACGCGTAGCAGCATTTCTTCCAGGCGTCCGGTTTCTTCGCCCATTTTAATCATTTGCATGGCCATTTTCGGGAATATGGCTTTTTCCAGTAAAGCATCCGACATATTTTTTCCCTGTTTCAGCTGCTCTTCGGTATCCTGAATAGCCTCCGCCAAAACCAAGTTGCCTACTGTTTCGCGAACGATAACTAAAGCCGACAGTATTGACACGCCATTACCCAATAAAGTGCCCAAGGTACGGCTGATATTGGCAGTTTCCTTGTGCAAAATAATAGTCCCGGCCAGCGGCAGTTTTAAAAAACGACCATCCCAGACTTTCTTTTTTACCGGGTCAGCCAACTGAAGATTCATGTATCCGGTAATCAGGACAACGGCCAAGCCCAGTATCCACCAGTAGTTTTGCAGCCATTCGGCCAGCCCTACCACGATTTGGGTCGATACCGGCAGCGCCTTACCCGCGCTTTCAAACATCTCGGAAAATTGCGGCACCACAAAAGTCAGCATCACAAAAAGAGAGGCCAACGACATAATCAGCAAGATGGCCGGGTAGATCAACGCGGTACTGACCGTTTCTTTCAATTCCCTAGAGCGCTCAAGATATTCGGATAAGCGCGTCAATACTTCGCCCAGACTTCCGCCGGCTTCCCCGGCGCGGATCATATTCAGATAAAACTTACTGAAAATGCCGGACTGCTTTTCCAGCGCATCGGCCAAGGTTGCTCCGCCTTTGACTTTCTCAAGAACCCTGCCGATCAACTTGGTCACCCGCTCATTGTCTTCAGTCAGGTCGATCAATACCAACAAGGATTTATCCAACGGCAAGCCGGATTCCAGTAAGGTAGCCAATTCGCTAGTAAACAAGGCGATATCTTTTTGCGATAATTTGGACTGTTTTATGCCCAGCCTTACACCCAAAAACGATTTGGCACTAGCCGGTATTACGCGAATAGGGATATAGCCTTCCGCCTGCAACATCGCAATCAACTGCTGTTCATCTAGCGCATCCCTGATGCCCTCTTCGGTTTCGCCCAGACTATTAACCGCTTTATAGGCGAATAACATCAGGCTTCCGACGTAACCCGCAGCACTTCTTCAATAGTGGTAATACCTTGCAGGGCTTTAACCAAGCCATTTTCATACATCGTTGTCATGCCTTCTTCAATAGCCAGTTTCTGGATAGCGCCGGCTTCTTCATGTGCCATAATCAATTTCCTGAGAGGATCTGTCATTTGCAAAAACTCGATAATCGCCAACCGTCCACGATAACCGACGCCCCCGCAAGACGGACAGCCGACCGGTTTGTATAAGACAATATCGTCCACTGCGCCGGTTTCCGATTGGTTTGCCGCGTCCACACCATTTCCGGCGATAACAGGTATAAACCGTCGTAATCTCATACCATCGATAATATCCTGAGATGGCGTATAGCGTTGCTTGCATTCCGGGCACAGCTTTCTTACCAAACGCTGCGCCAAAATACCGTTGACGGTGGAAGTGAGTAAATATTCTTCAAGCCCCATGTCCAACAGCCGGGTTACACCGCCGGCGGCGTCATTAGTATGCAATGTCGACAACACCAAATGCCCGGTTAGCGCAGATTGCACAGCGATTCTTGCTGTTTCCAGGTCGCGCATTTCGCCGATCATGATCACGTCGGGGTCTTGGCGCACGATAGAACGTAGCGCCGATGCAAAGGTCAAGCCTATTTGCGGTTTGGCCTGAATCTGATTAACACCGTCCATCTGGTATTCGACCGGATCTTCAACGGTGATGATTTTTCTCTCGGAGGTATTGAGCTGTTTTAACGCAGCATACATCGTGGTGGATTTTCCGCTTCCGGTTGGGCCGGTAATCAGGATAATGCCGTGCGGTTGAGCCAAGACATCGATAAACTGCTGTAAATGTTTTCCTGAAAAACCCAGTGCGGCAAAATCCAGCACCGTATTTTCCTTATCCAGCAAGCGGATCACGACGCTTTCGCCGTACATCGTCGGTATCGTCGAAACCCGCAAATCCAGTTCCTTACCCAACATTTGCACCTTGATGCGACCATCTTGAGGCAAGCGGCGTTCGGCAATATTTAGCTTGGCCATAATCTTGATACGTGAAATCACTGCGGCGGTGGATTTGACCGAAGGTGCGTCAATATCCTTCAGCACGCCATCAACGCGCAACCTGACTTTTAGGGATTGTTCAAAGGGTTCGATGTGGATATCCGAGGCGCGGGTTTCAATCGCCCGCTGCATGATTAAATTGACCATCTTAATCACCGGCGCTTCGCTAGCCAGATCTTTTAAATGCTCCAGGTCTTCCTCGCCCAGATCGTCAACAGTCAGGTCGTCAACCAGCTTATCCATTTGCGAGCGGCCTTCGCCATATTGCACCTCAAGCGCCGCATCGATTTCAGAAAGTAGGCCGACTTTGGGGATAATGTTTTTGCCGGTCGCGAGCTTTAACGCATCAATGACAAAGCTGTCTTCCGGATCCATCAAGGCAACGTCAATGTCGTCGTTTTTACTTAAACCAATGACATGATAGTTTTTTAAAAACCGTAGCGGCACGGTTTCCGGCAGTTGCATTTCCAGCGGGTATTGATCCGGTGTAACCTTTTCAAACCGGCCTGACTCGACAAAAGCATCGGCTACGTCCAACTCCGAACACAGCCCCAACTTAACAAGCAACTGCGGCACAGTTTCCGAGACCGATGTTTTTTGCACGCGCTCGACTTTTTTCAATTCTGCAACAGAAAGTTTCTGTCTATCTTGCAAAACTGTTAATAGCGATTCATATGCCATTATTAAAATAAACCGGTCAATATTAGTGTATCTGTAGGATAGAGCGTTCAACTTCTTCAATCAATAAGCGTTATTACCTATCGGGAACTCCCCTATTGAGTAAAACGCTGTAATATTAACAAAATTCCTGATGTTTTTGAGAATTTCAATTTCCACTTCAAAGTTGATGTACCTTGTTGCGAGGGATCTCCTCTTTCGAACATACTTGCCCAGTGAAATTGTGAAGCCATTTAGCATAGGCGAAGTATTTCGGCTGCCTTGGGGGGCGCAAGTAGCAAGGGGCTTTCATTGCCTATAATATCTTTATCCTGCATGTTACTCGCGCTTAACATTGCTATGTCTTGATATATACTTCGCACGGTTACGGTTGATGAAATGATAGCGAGTTGATTTTTGTCGATAGCAAGGCGCTGAAACAGGCGCATAGCAAGCTATGAAACTGTTTCAGCAACGCGGCTATCGGCATAAAATCAGCCGCTAGGAAT
>JADHTX010000028.1 GCA_016784875.1 Methylobacter sp. | reverse complement strand
GATATTGCAACTATTGAATGAACATAGATTAATAGTTGTATGGTTAAAAATTGAATTATTGAATTGACATGAAATAAATTCTGATTCTATCCACTCACCATTAGAAAACTGGCAATTTATAAACACACAGTTTAAAAACTTTGAGTACACAAGGTCACTACTTGTAAGATCACAACCAAGAAACTGACACTCTTGAAATGTTGCTTCACGAATTTCAGTATGTTTTATTTCTTTAGATTGAAATAAACACCCTTTAAGAGAAGCCCCATTTAAATATTGATGATTTAGATTGTCGTCATTAAAATAATATCCATCTAAATCAATGCCTACGTAAGAGTTCTTTATTTCGAGTGAGCTAGTATTCATTAGGTGTTTAGGAGAGAATAGTGTAAGTTTATGCATCGAATAATTCCTAGTTATCACTCATTATTGTGATTACCCTATGTTTGTGCTGGGCAACCGTTCATTTATCGTTCGCACGCTCCAGCGTCGCCTTTTCCATAAATCTATGTCTTTCAAGTCCGCCACCCGGCATAATTACTGGCACTCGATAATGCCGCTGTTCTGCTTGGCTCACATCACCACGCGTGAACACAGGCAATCATTCCAACACCGTATAGCTCATAAAATGCGGTTTACCGGATTCGGTTATGGTGTAGAGGCTTCTTCCCATGTTCGTTAAGTCCAGACGCTTTCTGAAACGGGACGTTGGAGCGTCCCGGACTGCATTCCCATGCCGGAGCGTGGAACGATGCGCTCAAAAAACTAAACCCTCAATGCCCAACCATCCCTTCATCCAGCTTTTCAAACTTAATCACTTGCATCATGCCCATATCCTCATGGGACAACAAATGACAATACAACACCGTCTTACCGTCGAAATCTTCATAACGGGTCAAGATGGTTTGCGGCTGGCCGTATTTCACCAGCAGGCTGTCGCGCCATAAGGTTTCCGTGTTGCCGAGCGGGTCGGTGCGGGTAGTTTGGACGTCGTTGGTGTGGATGTGGAATACGTGATTGCGCGTCGGATCGGCTGATGATATTTCCCAGTTGTCGGTGCCGGTTTGCGGGCGGTTGTCGGCGACTTGACCCTTGGTTTTCGGTTTCCTGGGGACAGGGCTTAGCTCCAATAAGCGCGGCTGGCTGTCATCGAAAATATGGCCGTTAACTTGGAAGCCTATCGGGTAACGCGGGGTTTTATCTTTGTTCGAGTTACAGGCCATGTCGCCATCGTTGCCGCCTTTCGGTTGGTCGGTGTTAAATGTGGTGATTTGGTTGTATTTTACGTTGTTGTCGTTAATGTCGACAAACGGATACAGCCCAACCATTTCTTCATTGTTAGGCAGATTTGTATCGGTAACCGGGGTGCTATAAATTTTTACATAGGCAACTACGTAATTGACATAATTTGCTGTGGATGGATCCAATCGACCGCTGAGATAAGTGTTGGCGCGTAATTCATAGGTTTCATCCATTTTATCCGCGTTACAAGCTTCAAAAATTTTCCCCGTTTTATTAGTTAGATTTGCTTTTACCAGTACATCGCTACGGGCTCCGGGTATTAATTCTACGGTTTGATCTTTCATCTTAAAGGTTGATTCGGGATTCCATATACCGGTGCAGCAATAGTCTTTATTTTCCCAATTATTTACCCTGGTATCGACTTGGCTTAAATAATTACCGTCTACGGCAATTTCGTGCAAATCGTGCTTTTCCAGGCTAAGTTAGAAGTTTCGATTAAATGAGCTGTCGATAAAGCGCCAGCGCTGGATGTCGCCGGGCTGTATGGTGATGGTCGGGGCTATTTGGCCGTTTACCAGCAGGTAACGGTTTCTGACAAAAGCCCGGTCATTGCCCAAGGACAGAAAATCGTTAACTGTTCCGGTGTCGTCGTAGGGGATGGTTGGCAGCATGAATATTTTTTCATCGGCTTGTTGGTAGATGCAACCTGGACCGGGCGGAATATCGTCAGTTTCGGCTAGGGGCGACATTGAGCTTAAGCTGTCGGTCAGGGCAAGCAATGAGGTGCGAGTGATAGTAAATTTGAACATGATTACTTCCTGATTTAGACGGGCAGACAATTACATTCAGCATCATCTGTAGCGGTAACGATCGCGTTGGTTCGTTCACTATGGTAGGAAGAACAAGCAGGGGTGGCGCAAGCTTGTAGAGACATGGTTTTGGGTGGGTTAGCTATGGCAATACCCACTAGCAGGCTAAGAGTAACTGCTAGGAAAACGGTTTTGATGTTGAACATGGTGTGAAGCGCCTTGTTATTATTGTAATATCTTGGGTAAAGATTAAGGGTGGAGCTTTATGTGAGTATGTTCAGGTTAGTCATCAAGCTCTCTTAACGAGATGACTCACGCAGGATAGTCTCTTCCAAGACAAACTAATTTTGAAAGAGGACTGCATTCTAACGGAAAAAATGAGTTAGGCAAATGTATAAATCATAAATAGGGAAGGGGAATGAGGTTAACCATGTACCTTGAAACCGCAGTTGAGCATTCCAAGTCCCGTTCGCCTTGAGTCGATGGGTGAGTGAGCTTGGTGGAGTCTCATGCTTCGACAAGCTCAGAAATGTAAAGAGGGTGTAAAAATTTTCGTATGATCCGTATTTAAAAAATCTTTGGAAATCGATCTTTCTAAAAATATGTTAAAGCATGATTGATCGCTTATTTTACTAAATAATAACTTTTCGTAGGTCAGTGTAAAATTCATCAGATTATCTTATTAAATAGGCACTGTCAGGATGAATCCTCAACTATGATCGGATTTTCTCTATGGGTAGTGTGAAGTAAAAAGTAGTGCCTTTTCCAGGTATGCTATTAAAATGAAAATCGCCTTTATGGGCTTCGATAAGTGAGCGACTGATGGACAAGCCCATGCCCATTCCTTCTGTTTTGGTGGTATAGAATGGCATTAATATTTTTTGTTGCTGGTCTTGATTAAGTCCTGGACCATTATCCTTTACCCTAACCCGAACGGCATTATTGGAAAGCAAGTGGCTCTGGATGGTTAGGTGACGATGCTGCTTTTCGGGTAGGTTTAGTAAGGCATCAACGCTATTTCGAATCAGGTTTATGAGTACCTGTTCAATTTGTATATGATCGACGCAGACAGGCGGCAGATTGTCTTCCAGTATAAATGTCAGTTTTATTCTGTTTTGATTAAGATCAGCCATACATAGATCGGCAGCATTGTGAATCAAGGTGTTAACAGCGATGGATGAATTGTTTGTTGCTTGAGATTTGACAAACTTTTTCATGCGATGAATTATTTGCCCCGCTCTTAATGCCTGTTGTTGGGTTGTAGATATTATCTCGGCAAGTTTTATCAGATCCGGATGTTCTGTGTTAATCAGGTTTAAACTGACTTGCGTATAAGCGGAAATAGCCGTCAAAGGTTGGTTGACTTCATGTGCAATGCCGGAAGCCATTTCACCCATCAGGCCAAGACGGGTGACATGAGCGAGTTCATTAAGATGATTCTTATCTTGTTGCTCTTGGTGCTTGCGCAAACTTACATCACGTACAACATAAGTAACATACTGTCTATCGTCAATTGAATACTCCGCTATAGACAGTTCCAATGGCATCGTAGAGCCATTTTTATGTAGACCTTCAATTTCCCGAACTTGAGAGACAACATTTTCTGTTGAAGGCAGGCGGTCATCATTGATAGCTCTTGGTAGTGACGGCATGAGTTTGTTAACGCTGTAATCAATCAGCTGTTCCTGCTTGTAACCGAAAATAGATTTTACTGCGACATTAGCCGATACGATGATGCCATCCATATCGACAGTGATGATGCCTTCTCCGGCGGCATTAAAAATAGCGTGGAGCTTGGTTTCCAATTGTATGCGTTGAGTAATGTCGTACAGTATCACCAAATGCAAACTGGTAGATTCGTTATAGACAGCCGCAGTAGATACCAGTACGGTTTTAATGTTGCTGTCTTTACAGCGAATAGCAACTTCCATCGGCGGAAAGTCGGTGTGTTTCTGCTTGGATTTTTCCAGTCTTGTTTTCCAAGAATCCTCTACCCACTGCCGATAGTCCGCGTCGGGGTAAGCTTTTGACCACCAGTCGGCTATAGTGGGAATATCGTCAAGGTTGTAACCAAAGGTTTTTACAAATGCCGGGTTTAGGAAGTTAATGTTTAATAGTTCATCGGTTAACGCCATCGGCACGGGGGAAAACTCAATAATCGAACGGAATGTTGCCTCCTTGGCTTTAAGTTCATTTTCCATTCGTTTGCGATCGGTAATGTCTTGTGCGCTGCCCACCATAGATAACGGTTTGTTGTTTTCATCGTAGTGCAAACCGCCGCTGCCACGAATAAAACTAACCTTGCCGTCCGGCAGTATAATACGAAAATCCAGTTCACGCGGTTGCTTTCCTTCTAGACAGTCACTAATCCACATGTTCATTGAGGCTTGATCATCAGGGTAGATCAATTCAATAAATTCTTGCGCAGAGTGTCCGAATGTATCCGGCGTAACGCCAAAAATTCGATAGGTTTCGTCCGACCAGCTTAGATAACCGGTTGCCAAATTCATGGACCAACTGCCAATATGGGCGATACGTTGAGATTCGGACAACATCAGTTCTTTGTCATGTAATAGTTGCTGCGCTTGTTGGCGTTCGGTAATGTCAAAATGCGTACTAACGTAATAAATGACTTTATCAGCGGTATCTTTTACCGCAGAGATGGTTAACCAATTGAGGTAGATTTTGCCATTCTTGCGTCTATCCCATATTTCCCCCTGCCAATTTCCGGTGTTACTGATGCTTTCCCACATTGCGGCATAAAAGAGATGGTCATGGCATCCCGATTTGAGCACATTTACTTTACGGCCCACCACATCCTCGGCTGAGTAGCCGGTAAATGCAGTAAAGGCTTTGTTGATTCGCAAAATAACCGAATTGACATCGGTGATGGCAATTGCTTCATGCGACTCGAAGATGGCGGCATCCAGTTGGCAGTTTTCACTGGCTAGTCGTATCAGCGATACAAATCCAAAGGTGACGGCAACAGCACACAGAGCTCGTAACAATTGGATGGGAACACCGAATAGAGTAAAGAAGTTTTCCTGCGTAGGAATCCATGCGGGTAGGTTCGGATCGCTCTGGAACAGAACTAGGGTAAACACGCTGTAGTAGATGAATGCCAGTGCTATAACGCACAACAATACATTATTGCGATTGGTTGTTATTGTTTCTCCCTGTTTATGCTGTGTTGCGAAAAGTACCATACCGGTAAGCATTGCCCCCGGAGCGCCGATAAACCAACGCGCGCCCATTGCCAGCCCTATAAACGGGTCGGCTGCCCACTGCGTCAGCATTGTCACTCCGAGGCTTACAATACCATACAGCCAAAGTGCAGGTAGCTTAACTGTTCCTGAAATGCCGAGCCAGATACGACGACCGAACTCCAGCAGCGGCAAATAGGATGCTACCAGCAACACACGACTTAACTTGTTTAACCAGTCGGCTGAATCGCTAAGCTTCAGTATTTCAATGAACTCCGCTATGCCATGCAGGATGCCGAATGCGGCTAGCAGTGATAGATGAGGGACGAAGTGCCAAGCTGTATTTTTCTTTGGCAGCACATAAACGGTCACACCTAACACAAAAAATGCCAGACCGTAGACTAGGTAGATTAGAACCATCATCTGAGAATCCCAATAATTCATCGCTGCTTTGCTTTCCCTTAGGGTTTGATGCTGTGGATTATTACAGGCAACACTGAACGCCCGCATAAAAATATCTCAAGGTTCGTGAGGAAGTGACGAGGTGCTTGAGTCGTTCGATTAGGCGATTTCTTATCACCTGAGTTGCAACATAAAGCCTTGTTTTTGGGGCTGACGAATGGCGGAACGCTTCATCAACATGTGTATTGTTCAATTACAAAGGCTGTAATTTAATGCTTACAATTTGATCTTATCATGAAGATAAATACTACTTATTTTTCATTTCCTTAAATACCGATAAACACTCCATAAGCTCTGTTTTGGCAGGTTGGACAAAATAAACACGACAGTATATCGTATGGGATAATGTTCGTTTTCTTCATATATGATACCAACGTCATGCAATTGCCTATTCAATGCCTGCTCAATCGAGCAACCTGGATTAAAACTCATCTATATCTGGCCTTAATTGGCGGATTCTTTTTTTCGCTGATAGGGTTGACGGGCAGTATCAGTGTTTATCGCGAAGAATTGGATGAGTTGTTGAATCCACAACTGGTTATCGAACATCCATCAGGCAAGCGGCAATCGCTGGATAAAATCATCCGCGCAGTGAAAAAGGCACATCCTAATCGTTATGGCTCATGGACTATAGAAATGCCCAGGTCTTCGCATGGCATGATGACGGTCTGGTTCGATAAGCCCAGAGAAACGTTCTTTGAGCTGTACGCACCGTTAATGGTGTCGGTAAACCCGTACACAGCAGAAGTTGTTGCCAGTCGATTCTGGGGACAAACCGTTACGACTTGGCTGCTTGATTTGCATACGCAACTACAGCTTAATCGTTTCGGTTGGAATGCAGTGGGTATTCTCGGCTTATTGCTGGTGGTTTCTATCGGTTCCGGCGTTTATTTATGGTGGCCGGGATTGCGGGGATTAAGGGCCGCAATAGCTACATCAATTCTCAATAGGTTTGCGGTATACACACCATTTCTGGCGATGAGGGGGCGCAATAATGTCGGAATGATGCAGTTGGCCTTCGGCCTGCACCGTCTGATCGGACTGCTTAGCGCAGCAATTTTATTGTTACTGGCTTTTACTGGGTTTCACCTGAGCTACCCTTCGATATTGGAAACGCTGGTTGGCACATCCGGCATGGAGCACGGCGGAACAGGGCGAAATATCATTAGTACGGCGACTCCGAATAATCACCCGGTTGCTTTGGAGTCGGCGGAATTTATTGCACGCGGCCCGTTTCCCCGGGCCGAACTCAGACGGGTTACTACTCCCGCCGGAGACAGTGGAATTTATCGGATCAATTTGCGACAAGGCAATGAAATCAATTTTCGGCATCCCTATACTACGGTTTGGGTGGATCGCTGGAGTGGACACATTAAAGAAGTTCGCGACCCGTCAGGATTTAATTCGGGGGAGGTTTTTACGACCTGGATATGGCCGGTACACACTGGTGAGGCTTTTGGTGAAACAGGTCGGTTGCTATGGTTTTTTGCCGGTATCGGGTTATTCGTTCTTTATGTTAGCGGTCTGTTACGTTGGTTGCATCGATGCGGTAAGGTCAAGGATAGGAGGGTGAATTATGCAGCGCTTCGTCCTTTATATTACCGAGTGCAACAAACGACCTGTCGAGTTGGTTTGATGCTTTTTCGGCTACTTGTATTGCTGCTGCAAAGGGTAAAACACTATGCGCCGTATGTTATGAAACGGGGTGTAATCTTATTGCAATGGCTACAGTCGATGATAAATCAACAAAAACGCCTAGGAAAAAAATAAAGATAGGGCATTTTCGGAGTGCCTCCTGGAGGCACTGGTTTTACCGGACATATTTTGAAATTTGATCCCACAAATGTGGGAATTGATTTTTTATGATCGATTTTTCCGCCAATTCCATATCTTCATAGTCAAACCCTGGTGAGACGGCTTCACTGATTAAGCCAAATTCACCTGTTTGTAATTCGGATGCTTTCCAGCAGCCCCCTCTGACAATTAATTGCAGCTGCTGTTCCTTAGCGAGTTCAGTACCAAGTACTTGTCTTTCAAGGGTACCGTCAGGGTGTAGGATTAAATAGCTCAAAGGAGAGCCGCCGTGGAAGTAATGGATAATATCCGATTTATTTTTATGCAAATATCCAATCGGACTATCGTCTGTCAGCATGTAAAAAATAGAGGACAGTAAATGTCTTGGTTTCGAACCGGAAGGCATTTCGGTTTTTAGATCGGAACTATAAGTTCTGCAAAAATAGCCGCCCTCAATATGCGGTGTCAGGGATAGCTTTTCAATAAGCTGTTTCTTATTCATGTTACTTTACCTAACTGAAGTTTCTTAAAAATTCATCAAGACACTATATGTAGTAATACGACTACAGAAAAAATTGACGGGTTTGGGATAAAGCCAATCAAAATCACTCATTGAGTATTGTCTCTGCTATAAGTCGCTTATATTATTACCGGGATCTTGCCGCTAGACTGAGGGTTAATATCTCCGTAAAATTAGATAATTGTCAATCTTCTTTATGTTAGTCGGCTTTTATTAGCTACTTCGGGATTGATTGTTACTACGGACTAGGCAATACTTCCTGTGACTGAGTTTATACGAAAATGGTTTTTTTGAGTATCCTGCTAAGCTTCTCCACTTACCACCGTATAGGAATAGCCGGTTATGAATGAAGATAAACGCTCACAGGAAGCTACGAGCCTTAGAGTTTTTTTCGATGAACAACTACATCATTTGGATAAGCTCTTCAATAGTTTGGCTAGCCATATTCATGAGCTGGAACAACAGGCAGAGGAAGATAGGCTGATTGTCGAAAGTTTCGTCAATGCATCAAACAATAAGATGCGATCTGTACACGGTTATTCGCATAAGCTAAGGGAGCATGTGCGGGCACTGTACAATCATGTACTTCATATTGCCGATGAGGTTCCGCCGCCCATCGACTTGAGCATAGATACATTTAGGACGGATCCGCTCGTCAACGCGCTGTTCGTCAACAGCAAAGATATCGATAAGCTATTTAATACCGATACCGATGTGGATACCTATTTACGCACCCATTGTAAATTTCAAGTCCCGGTAGTGTATGCGCTGTTAACTGCCAGAAAGAGTGAAAAGGGAACGCTGGGCGTAGGCATGCAAGGGGATATGCTTATTCGCGAAGTACCGCAACAGGCGGTTAATTTTTCTTCGCACAAAATTCACGCTCCATGTGCCAGCAGTGCAGAATTAAGCGCGGCTCTAAAAGAGTATTTGTTTGCTCGCGTGGTGGCGCTGGTCAAGCAGGAGATGATGTCTCGCATGCCAAAGCATACAATCAATACTAGCGATAATTCTTACGAGTCGCGAATAAAGAGTCTGGCCAACCCGGATGTTTATCTGGACGCATTGATTGATCATCTCAGAACTCCTGACAAGCTGTTGAGTATCGATACAATCCATTTCAAGCTTAGTAAACTGGGTATTAAATTAGATGGCGACGATAGGCATTGTGCAAATGAGTTTGACATCCATGAGCTTACTTGGAGCAACAACGCCAGAAACGTGCTGTTACAAGTCGCCCTAACTCGCTAAGCCAATTGCTTGGTTTAACTATGCCAAGTTAAATTAATTTGTGCACTTGAGTAAAACATAAACTCATTGCAGAGAAAGCCTGGAGGGGAAATTTAAACGGCATAAGCTTATAGTTTCTGATATCGTTAGCTGAGGGACGAAAGAGACATCTGCAATGTCAAACTATTACACTTTATCCGTGCGATTGAGCTGTCAAATGTTTTAGCCTTAAGCCTGTTAGCAACAAAGTTGCCAGGTAAATTATCAAACCCAATCCGATCCATTTTGCCAGATTGATTATGCGCATCGTAGCATTCCAGTCATTCCACCAAATTGGATCAACAAAATAATACAATCCAGCCGCCATTACCCCTCCCGCCAGCGATACTCTGGCAAAAAATAACCACCAGCCGTTTTCCGGTTGATATATATTGTCATTGCGTAATTTTTTCAGCAATAAAGCCGCGTTAAAAAAGGCGCCCAATGAAGTCGCTAACGCGAGTCCCGCATGCGCCATCGGGAAAACCAGGGCCAGATTAAGACCCAAGCTAACTATCATCGAGTAACTCCCGTAGCGTACCGGTGTTTTCATATCACCGCGCGAGGAAAAACCCGGTGCCAGAACTTTAATCAGAATAAAACCCAGCAAACCCAGCGAATATGCCTTCAGGCTCTGTCCAGCCAAATGCACATCGTCTACACTGAATTCATTATATTGAAACAGTGTCGACAGCATCGGCTCAGCCAGCATCACCAACCCAATGGTAGCCGGCAGTCCAACCAGAACAACTAAGCGCAAGCTCCAATCCAGAGCACTTGAAAACGCGGCAGTGTTTTTGGTTGCGTGGCTTTTCGATAGGCTCGGTAAAATGACTGTAGCCAAAGCTATACCGAAAATACCCAGCGGAAACTCAACTAACCGGTCGGAATAATACAGCCAGGACACGCTGCCTACAGTTAAGAACGAGGCTACCAAGGTATCAAGCAACAAGTTGATCTGCGTGACCGAAACGCTAAATATTGCCGGTAGCATCAGACTTATGATCCGTTTTACGCCGGGGTCATTAAAACCTAGCTTTAGTCTTGGCATTAGACCCAGGCGCATTAACACGGGAAGCTGAAACAGCAACTGCACGATGCCTGCCGCAAATACGCCCCACGCTAATGCGGTAACCGGCTCGTCCATCAGCGGCGCAAGCCAGATGGCGGCGCCGATCATACAGATATTCAGAAAGACCGGCGTTAACGCGGGAATCGCAAATTGTCTGTGTGCATTTAAAATGCCGCCGGAAAAAGCCACCAATGCAATAAAGAATAAGTACGGAAAGGTAATTTGCAGTAGATGCACGGACAGCTCGTACTGGCTTCCTTGCCACATAAATCCCGGAGCCAGCAGCATAATAAGTACTGGAGCGGCAATGACGCCGATCAAGGTAATTAGCAGTAAAAATACGGACAGGGTTCCGGCTGTTCTATCGATAAACTGTTTTAACGCGATGTTGCTGCCACGCTCTTTGTAGTCGGACAGCACCGGAACAAAGGCGTGTGCAAAAGCGCCCTCGGCAAATAATCGTCGTAAAAAATTGGGGATCTTGAACGCCACAAAAAAAGCATCGGTTGACGAATCGACACCGAAAATATGCGCAATCAACATATCCCGGAAAAATCCGAGTATACGTGAAATTAAAGTCATGCTGCCGACAACCACGGTCGATTTAAAAAGCTGCCTGCTCAACATCACTCCTGTTGTAATACATTAAAAAGTTTGACAATAATAGCATTTATAAAGATAATGTATGATTAATTCACTCACTACCAAGAATCGAGACACTATGGCTAATACAGCACAAGCTAAAAAGCGTGCGCGACAAGCGGAAAAAAGCCGTATTCGCAACGCAGGACAACGTAGCAACTTACGCACCTTCATTAAAAAAATCATTGCCGCAGTTAAGCTTGGCGACAAAGAAAAAGCGCAAGCTGCCTATAATACTGCCGTTCCGATTATCGATTCAGCAGTTACCAAAGGTATTATTCACAAGAATAAAGCCGCACGCGGTAAAAGCAGATTGAATGCAAAAGTAAAAGCTATCGCTTAACTGTTTTAGCATAGCTTGAATAAAAAAGGCCGAATTCATTGAGTTCGGCCTTTTTTAATGCCTGTCTTTTTTAATTGCTCGGCAACTAAAGAAATCGAATGCAGATGATGTTGATTAGAGGCGGATTTAAACCGGCGTGATTTTTAAGTGTGGGCTTTCTTCTAAATTTATAAGCGTCACAATTTATCGGTGTTTGTCGGTTAAGCCGGTGTTATTCGTATTCGTTTAAGCGGGTTAAATCAAGACCAGATTATCTCGATGTATAAGCTCCGAATCGTCGAAGTATCCCAGTACCTTTTCAAATTCCGAACTACTCTTGCCGACTATTAACTGGGCGTCGGCATTGCCGTAATTAATCAGACCGCGGGCAATTTCCAAACCACTTTCATCGACACAAGAAACTAATTCCCCGCGCTCAAACCGGCCTGATAGTGCTTTAACGCCAACAGCCAAAAGGCTTTTGCCTTCATTTTTTAACATTCTGACAGCGCCTGCATCCAGAACCAATTGCCCTTTGACCTGAAGTTGTCCGGCAAGCCAGCGCTTTCTCGCCACCAATGGCTCTATGTCCGGCAATAGATGGGTGCCCAAATGAGCTCCAGCAATTACGGCGGTAATGACATTGTCGACAGCGCCGGCTGCAATCACTGTTGCTGCGCCGGATCTGGATGCCAGTCGCGCTGCTCGAACTTTGGTGGACATGCCGCCTCGGCCTAGGCCGCTGCGACTATCGCCAGCCATCATATCTAAGCGATCATCGTTAACACTGATCTCGGAAATTAATTTTGCTTCAGGATTTAAGCCGGGATCGGCCGTAAACAAGCCTTGTTGATCGGTCAAAATAATTAATAGATCGGCTTCAACCAAATTTGCAACCAGTGCTCCTAATGTATCATTGTCGCCAAAACGAATTTCTTCGGTCGCCACCGCATCATTTTCATTGATAACGGGCACTACGCCAAGTTTGAGCAAGGTCAGTAATGTACTTCTGGCGTTTAAATAGCGTTGTCTGTTCGATAGATCATCATGTGTCAGTAGTACTTGCGCCGCATGTAGGCTATGTTGCTGAAAATTATCGTCAAAGATACGTACCAGGCCCATTTGGCCCACAGAGGCTGCCGCCTGAAGCTCATGCAGTGTTTTGGGGCGTACTTTCATATCCAAACGGCTCATGCCTTCGGCGACAGAGCCTGAAGAAACCAGTATCACATCGATAGACTGCTGCCTTAAGCCAGCCATTTGCTCAACCCAGGCGGCGATGGCTGCCTTATCAAGCCCTTGCCCACCGTTGGTTAATAATGAACTGCCTATTTTTACGACGACTCGTTTAACATTGGCAAAATCAGACCTGCTCACTTTTTTCCTGCCGTTGCTGTTCTAAAAAATTCATGATGGCAAACATCAGTTCTCTTGTACCGTCACCGTTAATCGCCGCAATTTTAAAGATCGGCCCCTTCCATTCCAGTTCAGCGACAATAGCTTGGCATCTTTCATCGACTTCCTCTTCAGGTAGCCGGTCTATTTTGTTCAGCACCAACCAGCGTGGTTTGGCGGCTAATTCATCACTCCATTTCTCAACTTCGTGGATGATCTTTTTAGCTGCTTGCACAGGTGATTCCATGCTTTCATATGGTTCTACATCAATCAGGTGTAACAGCAGTCCGGTGCGTAGTAAATGCTTGAGAAATTGTAAGCCGAGTCCCGCTCCTTCCGCAGCTCCTTCAATCACGCCAGGAATATCGGCAATAACAAAGCTACGTAAGTCGTCAACACTAACCACGCCCAGATTGGGATGCAGGGTCGTAAATGGATAGTCGGCAACTTTGGGTGTTGCCGCCGATACGGAGCGAATTAAGCTGGATTTCCCGGCATTTGGCATGCCTAGAAGGCCGACATCGGCAATCAACGTTAGCTCAAGATTAAGCCTGCGATGTTCACCTTCGCTGCCTTTGCTGGCCTTTTGCGGAGCCCGGTTAACACTGCTTTTAAAGCGCGTATTGCCTAAGCCATGAAAACCGCCTTGGGCAACCAGCAGCGTTTGGTCGACTTTGGTTAAATCGCCTATGACTTCACCTGTTTCCGCATCGGAAACTTGTGTTCCTAGCGGTACCGGCACATAGCAATCGTCGCCTTTTCTGCCGGTGCAATTTCGGCTCATGCCGTTTTGTCCGCGTTGTGCTCTGTGTACAGCATGATAGCGAAAATCCACCAGGGTATTTACATTTTCTGCTGCAATCAGAAAAACACTACCGCCATCGCCGCCATCACCGCCATCCGGGCCGCCCATAGGAATGTATTTCTCGCGCCGAAAGCCGATAGTACCATTGCCGCCATCGCCCGCTTCTACGCGAACTTCCGCTTCATCAACAAATCTCATAAATCACATGCCGCCAAACTTCAAACTAAACCGATAAAAACAAAAAAAGCCCCGCCATAAAAACGGCGGAGCTTTTTTTAAGTTGTCGGTTTAGGTTACCCTAAACCGACCTAACTGTCTCGCCATAGTATAGCGCGAGGCAGCTGTGTGTCTTATGCAGCAACAATACTGATAAATTTGCGGCTCTGAGGTCCTTTGACCTGAAAAACCACTTTGCCATCAGCTGTTGCAAACAAGGTATGATCTTTTCCGCAGCCTACATTATCACCAGCATGAAACTTAGTTCCACGTTGACGAACAATGATGTTTCCTGCTGTCACGCTCTCGCCGCCGTAACGCTTAACACCTAATCTTTTTGCATTAGAGTCGCGTCCGTTACGAGTACTACCACCAGCTTTTTTATGAGCCATCTGTAACTCCTAATATCTTAAGCAGAAATGCCAGTAATCTGGATTTCTGTATAGTACTGACGATGCCCCATTTGTTTCATATGGTGCTTACGTCTTCTGAATTTAATTATTTTGACTTTTTTATGTCTACCTTGAGACAGGACAGTCGCTGTAACTTTGCCGCCTTCGATAAAAGGCAAGCCGACTTTAACAGCATCATCTGACTGAATCATCAGTACTTTATCGAATTCAATGCTGTCGCCTTCGCCTAGCTCCAGTTTTTCTATTTTTAAGTAAGTACCTTCTTCTACGCGGTACTGTTTACCACCTGTTTGAATTACCGCATACATCGGCGCAAGCTCCATCAAGCATTAATCTGTTTAAAGTGAACAAAAAATTATATTTATAAATCAAGGTTAAGTCAATATAAATTAAACTTGAACCCTAAATACCTTCTCAAAATAGCACAAAAAAGCCATTATCATCAACCTACCAATTCAATAGCATGGGCGATTAACGTTTTATTAAGTTATAATAGCTTAGCAGACTTTGATTTTCATGGCTATCGTTATGAAAAGTAACCCAAACTTATACGCAGCACTACATAATGGCATCGCATTCTCAATCCCCCACTAACACGCTTATTTCCATTGATTTTAACTCAATTAAGAAACTAACTACAGCTGAGGCAAAAGCCGTCGATCAGCTCATTATTGACGAGTTAAGTTCCGATGTCGTCCTTATTAACCAGATGGGGCGTTATATAGTGGGCAGCGGCGGCAAAAGATTGCGTCCGATGCTGCTGTTACTGGCAGCCAAAGCGTTGGGTGGGGCCAGCGATAACCACCTGCTATTGGCTGCGGTCATTGAATTTATTCATACCGCTACATTGCTGCACGATGACGTTGTTGACGAGTCGGATCTTCGTCGAGGCAAAGAATCCGCCAATGCCGTTTGGGGCAACGCGGCCAGCGTATTGGTAGGCGATTATCTTTACTCCAGTGCATTTGAAATGATGGTGCGTACCGGTAATATGCGGGTAATGGAAATCCTGTCAAAAACCACTACCGCCATTGCCGAAGGCGAAGTGTTGCAACTCTTAAACTGTAATAACCCCGAGACTACCGAAGACAAATATCTCGAAGTCATTGCCAGAAAAACCGCTATTTTATTCAGTGCAGCAACCAAATTGGCCGCCGTTATTGCAGGAGCATCAGCAGAAACCGAACAAGGTCTTACTCTTTACGGTCAACATTTGGGGGTTGCTTTCCAACTGATTGATGATGCACTCGATTACAAGGCAAGCGCAGACGAATTGGGTAAAAACCTTGGTGACGATTTGGCCGAAGGCAAGCCGACTTTACCGTTGATTTACGCAATACAAAATGGCAATGAAAGCGAGGCTAAAATCATTATCGATGCAATCAAAAATGGCGATCGTGATGCATTCAATGAAGTTTACGCCATTGTGCAAAGAACTAAAGCTATTGATTACACAGAACAACGTGCCGACGAGGAAGCTCAAAAAGCAATCAATGCGTTAGGTATTCTGCCTGATTCCGAATACAAGGACGCTCTGACTTTACTGGCGAAGTTTTCCGTCCAACGTAATTATTAAAATTAAGCTAACCAAGGACGTTATTTAAGAGCAAAGCTGATGAATTAATCCGCCTACGTTCTGGCCTACTTAATTTATATCAAGCCATGACGGCTTGATATGGTTTGCAGACTCCAAATTGTTAACTTTGCTAAAGCGACATTTAATAAAGCTATTGGTATTTTCGTTTAGGCCAAACTCCCTGGAGCGATAGGGGTAATGAAATATACATCAGTATTTAGATACTTTCGTAGTGAGACACAAATATCGAGTTAATCCCTAAAGCGATAGAGCCTGTTTTTCCACGAAGCATTCTTTGCGTACAATCCCTATTTGAAGAACTATAAAATCTTTTATAAGAATAGCGTCCATTTCCAGCTCGACTCCGATCGCAGCATTGTTTAGCTGGTAGAGGCAGAGGATAAAAAGTAAGTGTATTCGTTGATGAGGCGAACGATGTAAAGGTTTGTCCGAATGGTGGAATCGTGTTGTTTGCGGAAAATACACCAGCCAAATAGGTATTTTAACTTATTGAAATGCAATGAAATAAATCTATGATGTCTATGTGGCTAACGGCAATCCTATGGTTAAGTCAACAAGCACATGTTTTTAACAAATCCTTCAAGTTGAAAAAAATGAAAATTACAATATTCGGAAGTGGTTATGTGGGATTGGTGACGGGTACCTGTCTTGCGGAAGTTGGCAATGATGTTGTCTGTGTTGACATTGATGAGACAAAAATTGCTAAGTTGCAACAAGGCATTATTCCAATCTATGAACCGGGGCTTGAAGCCATGGTCAAAGAAAATCAATCGGAAGGGCGATTAAGATTTACGACCGATATTAAGGAGGCGGTTGATCATGGTGTGTTTCAATTTATAGCTGTCGGTACACCGCCGGATGACGATGGTTCGGCAGATTTGCAATATGTGTTGGCTGTTGCTAAGAGTATTGCCGAGAATATGGACGAGTATCGGGTGGTGATTGATAAATCAACAGTCCCCGTAGGAACGGCAGATAAAGTTAAAGCGCTTATGCAGCAAATTTTGACTAACCGCAGCAAAGAGCTGGAGTTCGATGTAGTTTCAAATCCTGAGTTCCTGAAAGAGGGAGCAGCGCTGGATGACTTTATGAAACCGGATCGAATTATTATCGGTACCGATAACCCCAGAACAGCAGAATTGCTTAAGGCGCTTTATGCACCGTTTAATCGTAGTGTAGATCGTGTTATCACCATGGATATTCGTTCAGCCGAATTAACCAAGTATGCTGCAAATGCGATGTTGGCGACTAAGATTAGTTTTATGAATGAACTGGCAAATTTGTCTGAGCGATTGGGTGCGGATATTGAGAAGGTAAGACAAGGCATGGGCTCCGATAGTCGTATCGGCTACAGCTTTATTTATCCCGGTTGCGGATATGGAGGGTCCTGTTTTCCTAAAGATGTCAAAGCGCTGGAAAGAACGGCAAAGGAACAGGGCTATTATGCCGAATTGCTTAATGCGGTAGAGAATGTCAATAATCGGCAAAAGCATCGCCTGTTTGAAAAGATTAACAAGCATTATCAAGGTAATTTAACAGGTAAGGTATTTGCACTATGGGGACTGGCGTTTAAACCCAATACCAATGACATACGCGATACACCCAGCCGGGTAGTTCTGGAAGCCTTGATTGAAGCCGGTGCAACGGTTCAAGCATTCGATCCGGAAGCGCTGGATGAAGCGCGGCGGCTTTATGGCATTAAGCCCGGATTGAGTTATTGCGACACACCGAAAGACGCATTAAAGCAATCCGATGCCTTGGTGATTGTTACAGAATGGAAGCAATTTCGCAGTCCTGATTTTGATGCGCTGAGTCAGCAGTTGCATGACAAGGTGATATTTGATGGACGCAACATGTATGAACCGGAAATGGTTAAGCGTAGCGGGTTAGCATACTATGCGATAGGGAGATAAAAAAAGTTGCATTAATTAGGAAAGCGTCTAGACTTAGGGGCGAATGGTTAATAATGACTTGGTTGGCTATATAAATACTATTCATAAATCTATAATTATTTACGAAAGGAAAATAAAGATGAAAAGATTATTAGTTGTAGTATTCGCCGCTTTGTGTTCATTTAATGTTATTGCCTCGCCTGTTAATATCAATACCGCTGACGTAAAAACCATAGGTGAAGCGCTGTCGGGCATAGGCCTTAAAAAAGCAGAAGCCATTGTTAAGTACAGGGAAGAAAAAGGTCCATTCGAGTCGGTAGATGATTTGGCTAAGGTTGATGGGATCGGTGAGAAAACCATAGAAAAAATTAAAAATGATATTTTGTTAAGCGATGCCGTAGTCGCGGATCAAAAGGTTGAGATAAAAGCAGACGAAAAAGCAAAGTAAATTATTGATTGGTATTTCAAGAGACCAGCAGTTCCTATGGGGACTGCTGGTTTTTTGTTGAATGGTTCGCTATTTATGAACCTATCTTATTTAGAATGGTGAAATAAGATTCAAGGTATCAGTATTTCCTCGTTGATGATTATGTTTAAAGATAATTCGGTTAACTATATCTGTGGTTTTCTAACGGAAATTAGCTTGCAAGTTCAAAGTGGCACGGTTTCGGTTGATAGTTTTCTACCTGGAATTTTCGTGTTGGCAGGCAGTCTAATTGTCGACGAAGAAAAACTAAAATATCCCGATGATTTGCTGCATGAGGCATGACATTTAGCCGCAGTGACAAAAGCTAAACGAATGCAGCTATTTAACGACGTTAGTGAAAATCCAGGTGATGAAATAGCTGTCTTGGCTTGGTCTTGGGCTGCATTGCAATATAGCCGGAAGTCGTTTTTCATAAAAATGGCTATAAGGGGGAATCGCAATGGCTCATTGAAGTGTTTTCTCAGAACAAAGGAATGGGCGTCCCATTGCTGCAATGGATGGATTTAGTTTGGCGGGAAGACCAAGCAAACGAGCAAGCAAGGAAAAGCATTATTTCCCCAAATGAAACGCTGGCTTCGTGAGTGACCGATGAGCGTTATGAGACGGCACTTTAATGATTCTTAGATTCAAAACAGCAATAAGCGGTTGTGCAAGACGCTATTTTTTTTCGAATCGAACATTACTACATGGCACTAACAGAAGCCATAAAATAGTACTTGGAGTAAAAGCGTCGGGTTAAATTCTTCAATCAATACCGTTCTATACTTCGCCCGGCCACGGTTGCGGATTCCTAGCGGCTGATTTTATGCCGATAGCCGCGTTACTGAAACAGTTTCATAGCTTGCTATGCGCCTGTTTCAGCGCCTTGCTATCGACAAAAATCAACTCGCTATCATTT
>JADHTX010000027.1 GCA_016784875.1 Methylobacter sp. | reverse complement strand
GTTTATCCTAAATAAGGGATAATCAGTTTTAAAAAAAGCCCTTGTAATAACTTACAAGGGCTTTTTTTTGTCTCCCCGTTTTTAAATAATTATTTTAAGGGACGACCTTTAGCGTCTTTATTGATATGGCCGCCAAAAAGCAAAATGCATTCGACAAAAGGCCATAGCATTGCAAACCCGGGCAGTCCGGTTACGTAAAGTATTACCGTTAATGTTATCTGAAAAAAACCCAGTCGATAAAAACCCAGATAAAATCGATGCGCACCGGTAAAGCCTAAAAACAAGGCTAGTACAGCGGCTAGATATTTGTATTTAACAGCCTTGGGCGGTTCCAAATAAGCGCCTACCAGATTAATATTGCTCGCAATGGTTCCTTCTGCGATAAAGTTAACCTCGTCGCCTTCATCCGGCGGCACATCCGCAACCCAACCATCCAAATCAAACGAATACAACGTTCCTTCACTTTTTATTACCCCGGATTGCATGTCGGGATTATAAGATTCAATCTGTCCAATCATTTATCATCTACCTAATTTAAAAATAGGACGCCTTTTGGTCGCCCCTTATTCCCTGTGGACACGTCAATATCGCCACAGCCTAAAATCAAGATCAATCGGCATCGTGCAAACGTACCGCTAAAACATCGCACTTCGCGTGATGCAGCACTCCGTTTGCGGTCGAGCCCAACAACAGTGCGAAGCCATGTCGACCATGTGAGCCGACAACGATTAAATCCACCTTATTTTCTTCAGCAACCCTGATTATTTCCAACTTAGGACTCCCAGTTTCCATCCACTGGCAGTCATCAGCAATATTGAGCTTTGCAGCTAGGTTGGACAATCGCTTCTTTGCCGACGCCATTAACTCGGCAGTTAAATCGAGATCGAAAGGAATAGTCGTGCCATAACCTGCATCGGTAATCAGCAAATTATCCATTACATGCACAATACTCAGTTTTGCCTGATACCTATCGGCCAAATCCTTCGCCCTGTCAGCAACGAGCTTGCCGTGGTCGGAAAAGTCTGCCGCCAATAATATATGTTTATAGCTTTCCATGATTATTCCTAGTTAGTGCCGGCAACCTCAGGAAACAAAAATGCTATCACCTGATAAGATCCCAGTATGTATAAAAACGCCAAACCTAAACTGAAAGTTAAGGATTGTCCTAACGCATTGCGAATGATATGCCCGGTAACGGCCCAATGCCAAATCATTAAGCCAATCGTTACAATAAAAGCCAATAAAATGCCTTTTCCTATCATCATCGAAGCCATTCCCGGCAGTGCAATAAAGCCAATCAAAGCATCGGTACCTAATAAGGCGGTAGTCGTTTGATAAAATCGCTCCCTCCTTCGACCTACGTATAACATAAGCCAGCTAAATCCGATAATTAGCAAAACAGAGACAATAGCCTGTAACAGTGAAGTTAGCCAATCCGTACTGATGCTTACCATTAAAAAACTGACGATAACATCAATAACTACTAATATTCGTAATAGCCATACAGAAGACGGTAAATTTTGCGGACCTTTAGTAAACAGACAAATATCAAATAGTCGCTTTATGATTTCAAACATGATTCTCTCCTGTTAGCTATCGACTTGCTCAGCGGATAACCGGATAGTCTTATTTAGCCGCTTCGATCTTTTCCTCTGCTTCCATCCAGGCCGCTTCTGCGTCATCCAGCGCCTTATCGATTTTTACCTTCCGTTCCATCAGTTTTTTTAATTGTTCTTTTGCCGATTCTGCATAAATATCCGGATCTGCCAATTGATGTTCCAATTGCCGCTGTTCATTATGGTATTTTTCAACGGCGATTTCAGCTTTTTTCAGGGCATCGAATAAAGGCTTATGTTTTTGCCTGCGCTCTGCATCCAATTTTCTTTGGTCTTTACGCGATACCGTCTGCACACTATCGACAACCGTTTTTTCTTCGCCTTTTTTTTGTTCGGTCAGCCACTGTCGGTAATCGTCAAGATCGCCATCGAAAGGCTGCACTTTTCCGCCTGACACCAATAATAACTGATCTGTCACCGAGCGCAATAAATGCCGGTCATGCGAGACCACCACTATTGCGCCTTGATAGTCCTGCAAGGCCACGCTCAAGGCATGGCGCATTTCCAGATCCAGATGGTTGGTCGGTTCATCCAGCAGCAATAGATTGGGGTTTTGATAAACCAGCAGCGCCAAAACCAAACGCGCCTTTTCGCCGCCTGAAAATGGTTTGACGACTTCCATCACCTTGTCGCCGCGAAAATCGAAACCGCCCAGGAAATTGCGCAAATCCTTTTCGGTCGCCTGTTTATCCAATTGCTGCAAATGCCACAACGGGCTTTCATCGACGCGCAATTGCTCCAATTGATGCTGGGCAAAATAACCGATTTTTAGCGCTTCCGCTTCATTCCTTTTACCGAGTAAGGGCTGCATGTCGCCAGCCAGCACCTTAATCAGGCTGGATTTACCCGCACCATTCGGCCCTAATAAACCGATACGGTCGCCTGGCGAAATAGACAGACCAGCCTGCTTAATAACGCAGGTTTGGCCATAGCCAATATCGACCTTATCCAGCGTCAACAAGGGATTGGGCATTTTTTCCGGCTTGGAAAAACTAAAATCGAAAGGGGAATCGACATGCGCCATCGCGATCAATTCCATGCGTTCCAGCGCTTTAATTCGGCTTTGCGCCTGTCTCGCCTTGGTTGCTTGCGCCTTAAAGCGGTCGACAAAGCTCTGCATATGGGCAATTTCGCGTTGCTGCTTTAAATAGGAGGACTGCTGTTGCGCCAGTTTTTCGGCGCGCATCCGTTCAAAAGCCGAATAATTGCCGGTATAAATTTCAGCCTTGCCCTGCTCAATATGCACGATATGGTCAGTGATAGTATCCAGAAAATCCCGGTCATGAGAAATCAGCAACAAGGTGCCGGAATATTTGCATAACCAGTCCTGCAACCAGATCACCGCATCCAAATCCAGATGGTTGGTGGGCTCATCCAGCAACAATACATCGGAACGGCACATCAAGGCTTGAGCTAAGTTAAGCCGCATCCGCCAGCCGCCGGAAAACGAATTGACTGCATTAGATTCCTGATCGGGACTAAAACCTAAACCGTTCATCAACCGCGAAGCCCTGGCTTGCGCGGTATAGCCGCCGATGGTATCCAAGGTGGCATGCAACTCAGCTTGCTTCAAACCATTGTCGCTCTGCTCGGCGACGAGTAACTGGGCTTGCAAACGGCGTAATTGCTGATCGCCGTCAATGACATAATCAATCGCAGAATTGGTCGTCGTCGGACTTTCCTGGGCAACATGGGCGATTTCCAGCCCCGGCGGCATAGAGAAATCGCCCTCATCCAAGTGCAGCTCGTTCTTGACCAGCGCAAAAAAACTGGATTTACCCGCGCCGTTTGCGCCGGTAAAACCGACTTTCTGGCCTTTGTGAATAGTGAAAGAAGAGTTGGCAAACAGCACCCGCACACCACGGCGCAGGGCTATATTTTTAAAATTTAGCATGAAAATTTAAGGTGAAAGATAAAAGGCTCAATACGAAAGATCCGAATTTATAGGATAGGAGTAACACACTAAAATTTAATTACTCCAGCAAACGCCAGAAATAATAGATTTAATACTGCCAAACCGATTAATAAATAAATGGTTATCTGCATGCCCAATACTCTTTTTTTGATGTCCTTAGTGGGAAGCCCCATGGCGTGCAATATCCGACCAATCAACAACGTGCCGCCTAATATATGGATCAGTAGGGTCGGCGCACCGTTTAATTCCAGCATCAATAACAGTAATAGCGATATAGGAATCCATTCCACTGCATTGGCGTGTGCGCGGATTGCTAACTGCAATTCTTCAATCCCCCCGTCACCGACGCTTACCCGGTTTTTTCTACGCAGTTTTATGACCAAAAGGGCAAGTCTCACGATTAATAAGGCTGAGAGCGATGCATAGAGTGATGTAATCATGGTTTTTACCTGTAAAAAAGATTCGAGAACATTAAAATTAAAAACGGTACTCAATACCCGCCGCTTTCATGATGCTGTTAGCCGTATGTCGAGATTTGCAATTATGATTGACGGTAACCGATACACCTTTTTCTGATGTCCAGATTTCATGCGACCCCTTGCCGGTACGAACCAAACGGTAACCGTGTTTTAATAATAGCTCTTTAACCTGTTTTTCATAACCATTCATACCGCAACAGGCGGCTGAAAAAATGATAAATGCGTTACGGCTTTTACGCGTAACCTTGGCTTATCCAGCGAAAGTAACTCGGGTACTAAACTCCAGACTTCTTTTTCCAGCTCGTCTAACGTTTCCGCTTCAACAACCAAGCCTTTTAAATCAGGGCTGGTTGCGACATAAACATCCGCTTCGTTATCGTGGATAATTTCTACTTTAATTAAAAGCGGTATGCCCATTTTGGCGAACAATGTTGCGCATGGCCAGCCTAATCGATACATAACATTCTCCTAAATACGCTTTTTCAGTCTTGGAAAGCGGTCGCCTCCCCCTATTTTTCAAAGAGGGGGGCTGATGTTTTATAGAGTTAACAGAAAAAGGTTGCCCACACTATGCAAACCGCTCAATCATCTTTTCCGCCTGCTCGGCAAATTGCTCAAGATTGCCTTTTTTAACCGTTTCTACCGGAATAACCAGCGCGGTACTTAAATTAATATAGATATAGACATAGCGCTTGCCGTATTCCACCCTGACCAAATCGCCCCAAGCCATTTTATGTTTGCCGCTGGGCGATTTTTCTTGCAAGTAATTAGGATTGGCAGGGTCTATGGTCAGCGTATAAGTACCGAACATATTATTCTTTTCTTTATGGGTATAATTTTTCAGTATCTGCCTGCGCAAATCCAGCATCATGATTTTGGGCGACAGTAACGCCCAGAGTATCGCGATAACAACGATGTATCCCGACGACTTCATATCGCCATAATAAAAATAATAAAACGAACCGATGAGCCCCATGATGCCCGGCACTATCCAGCGATTTTTTCGGATATTGTTTTGTATGTCTTCATTCCTCATGAACTGTATTTCATTAAAATGAATTAAATCTTCTTCGCGGAACTCGTATTCAATTTCAAACATGTTATTGGTCTTTGTAAAGGGTTTAAATAAAATAGCTACGCAGGTGTAAGAACTTAATAAGTAGAGACTCACAGCTCCCGAATAGCGACATAAAAGAATTTTAATGCATTTTTATTTTTGCATGCGCGCTTCGTCTGAACAGATTAGACAGCGTCAACATGGCCGTTCTAAAATAGCCGTGGATAGCCACTTGATGCATTTTATACAGCGACAGGTAAACCACTCGGGCGATAAAACCGCCGACACTGACAGAACCCATCAGATTGCCCATCAAATTACCGACCGTGGTGTATTTACCCAGCGCAACCAGCGATCCGTAATCGAGATAGACATATTTTACCAAGCTGCCGCCCTGCAAGCGGTTGATAATCGACTTGCTTAAGGTCGATGCTTGCTGATGCGCCGCTTGCGCCCGTGGCGGCACATTACCGTCGTGCCCCGGCCAAGGACAGGCCGCACAATCGCCTATCGCAAAAATGTCATCATCATTGGTTTTTAAGGTCTCATCAACCACCAGTTGATTGATCCGGTTAACTTCCAGTCCGTCCAGTTCCTTCATCCAGTCAGGCGCTTTAATACCCGCCGACCAGACTTTAAGAACCGCCGGAATTATTTCGCCATCATGGGTATGCACGCCTTCTTTAGTGACCTCGACTACCCGGCGGCCCAGTTTAAGATCAATGCCCAGCTTGACTAATTGTTGCTGAGTCGCATGCGCTAATTTACCGGGTAATGCAGGCAACAATTGTGTTGCGGCTTCGATAATAGTCAACTTCACATCGCTGGATTCATCTAATCCGTAAACGGCCAGCAGATCAGTCACCTCGTGCAATTGCGCCGACAACTCGACACCGGTAGCGCCCGCGCCAATGATAACGATAGATAACGTCTTGTCGGCAGTTTTTCCGGCATGGCTTTTAATATACGATTCAACCAATTGCTTTTGAAACTTAAACGCCTGAGCCGTGGTATCCAGAAACAAACAGTGTTCTGCCACGCCCTTGATAGTAAAGGTATTACTGATACTGCCGACCGACATCACCAGCGTATCGTAGGCAAAAGTACGCCTGGGGATTAACTCTTCGCCGCTGTCGCTCAAGGTAGGACTGACATAAACTTCCTTTTTCTGCCTGTCCAAGCCTTCCATTCGTCCCAGTCTGAAACGAAATTGATTTCGATGCGCCTGAGCCAGATATTCAATCTGTTCGGATTCATCCAGCGTTCCGGCAGCAACCTCATGCAACAACGGCTTCCAAATATGTATCGGCGACGCATCCAGCAAAGTCACCTCAGCCAGACCTTTTTTGCCTAACTTTTTTCCCAAACTGGTGGCAAGCTCAAGCCCCGCCGCCCCGCCGCCAACAATCACTATCTTATGTTTATCATTATTCTTATCAGTCATTGCCCCCCCCTCTAACTTATTATTTTTCTGCACCGTAGCATTATATCGAATCAACTCCATTGTGACCGATTTTACTATTCCTGCTGAATTAAGCCTAAGGCATGGTGATAGCTGAATTTAGGCGTACCTTCGATAAAATCCAATTCAATAGCCACTAATTTTTCCAGCAAGGAGACATCGAATTGCCCGGAACGCTTCAATTCGTCTAATGATTTTTCTACATCGGTTTCCAGCAGCAAGCGATCCCGATTGCATAGGTCAAGCTCATGAACCGAATAGTCGCTGATCTGATTTGCAGACCGCCACTGCCATTTATCGGTCAAGGTTATCCGGGTATCTTCAATTTCCAACTGTCGGAACAAATACAGACCTTCTTCATACAAGCCTTTCCTGAAAATATTTTCCTGACTATGGTAACCATGCAAATGGCGGTAGTGGGTTAAATCTGTAATTAAGCATGAATATCCAAGCCAAACTCGACCTTGTTAATCAGCAATCCAATAACTGTATCATGCAGGGTCTCTAATTTCGAAAAGCAAATTGTTTTTCGTGTGAGCCGCTTAATCCACGTTCTGAAATTCAGATTCTTGCGTTCAATTTTTTGGGTATTACGCTTGCCTACCTGATGCTTATCGGCTTCAAGGTGACGCTCATAAGCGCCCCAATCGTCGGTGTAATAACGGCTAATGCCAAAGGGCTCAAGCAATGCTTTCAGTTTTTTGAACACCTCGTCCTTGCGTTTGCCAAACACATAAGCCAGTACGATATTCGTCGCATGATCAACGGCATACCAGAGCCAGCGTTGATTGGACTTGTTGCCGACAAAAGACCACTGTTCATCCATTTCAGCGGCTTCACACGCGAGTTCCAATCTCACCTCCACATTTCCTCCTGAATTTAAGGCCTGAAGATTGGGATTGACTTGGACTAAGCGGCTCGACTTTTTTTTAACGTGCTAATGACGGTGTTTTTGTTGATCTTGAGAACTCGCGCTGTATCACGGATGCCACTACCGTTAATGACCATGTCCACAACTTGCTCCTTGATGCCCGGCTCGCACGCCTTATACCGGTAAGCCAGCATGAACGTTTTAGTGTTGCAATCCGGATTTTGACAGCGATAACGCTGTGTACCCTCCGCACTACGGCCAGACTTCATAATTTGGTTGCTGCCACAAGCCGGGCAGGTAATTTCTTGATAACAGGTCATAGGGAGATTATACGGGAAAATTACATATTTAACCCATTACCCCGTATTTTTCATGGGCAAAAAACAGACGCTTTACCTCAATAATAATCCCGCTATAACCAGCTGCAAAAACACTAGCCCCCAGAAATAAAGCCCGAAGAGCACTGCCTTGACTTGTATCGGTTGTTGCGAAGAATTACGCCTGACGATGAGACTACCGCCCAGAGTCGCGATCAGCACAATCACGACTCCGGTTAACGCAATGTCCATTATTAATCTCTTACGGGTGCAGGTGCCAGCACGACTCTTGAACCATTGCTCTCTGGGGAACTGACAACGCCAGCGGCTTCCATGTCTTCAATCATAGTTGCGGCACGGTTGTAGCCGACTTTAAAACGCCTTTGTACGCTGGAAATTGAAGCTTTGCGTGTTTCAGTGACAAACTGCACTGCTTCGTCATACAAAGCATCGCTTTCGGAATCGCCGCCATTGCCACCGCTCATGCTATAGCCGTCGTTTGAATCCGAAAATTCGCGGGTGATGTCTTCCAGATAATTCGGCGGTGCGGTTTGTTTTAAAAATTCGACCACGCGATGCACTTCATGATCATCGACAAATGCACCGTGCGCACGTATCGGAATACTGGTGCCTGAAGGCAAAAAGAGCATATCGCCGTTGCCTAACAAGGCTTCCGCACCACCTTGATCGAGAATGGTACGTGAATCGATACGGGATGATACCTGAAATGAAATCCGGGTAGGTACGTTGGCTTTGATCAAACCGGTCAATACATCCACCGAGGGGCGCTGAGTAGCCAACACCAAATGGATTCCGGCGGCCCTGGCTTTTTGCGCCAGACGGGCGATCAATTCTTCGACTTTTTTACCGACGATCATCATCATGTCGGCTAACTCGTCGATAACGATAACGATACTGGGCAGAGTCGTTAAGGTAGGATATTCCTCCCCTTCTTCCAACGGATTGATCATTTGAAACATAGGGTCTCTAACGGTCTCCCCTCTTGCTGTTGCGTCGTCTATCAACTGATTAAATCCGGCAAGGTTTCTAACCCCCATTTTAGACATTAATTTATAGCGCCTTTCCATCTCGGCAACCGCCCAACGTAGCGCATTGCTGGCCTCTTTCATGTCGGTTACTACCGGGGTCAATAAATGCGGAATACCTTCATAAACCGATAGCTCCAGCATTTTCGGGTCGATCATGATCAAACGCACTTGTTCCGGCGTGGCTTTATAAAGTAGGCTGAGAATCATGGTATTGATGGCAACCGATTTACCGGAACCGGTGGTGCCTGCGACGAGTGCATGAGGCATTTTGCCCAAATCGGCAACCATCGGTGTACCGGAAATATCCTTGCCCATCGCCAGGGTCAACATGGATTTGGATTTTTCAAAAGGTGCCGACACCAATAATTCACGCAAGGTCACCATTTCCCGTTCACGATTGGGAATTTCAAGGCCGACTACCGATTTACCAGGGATAATTTCTACGATACGAACGCTGGTAACCGATAAGGCTCTGGCCAAATCCTTGGATAAGGTGCTGATACGGCTGACTTTAACGCCTGCCGCAGGTTGTAATTCAAAACGGGTGATAACCGGGCCGGGATGAAACCCGACAACACTAACGGCAACATTAAAATCGGCCAGAATATCTTCTACCAATCGTGACATTTCTTCCAAGTCGGTTTGCGAATAACCGATAACGCGGGTATCACGAAGATCCAGCAAATCCAGAGAAGGCAAAACACCTTTGCTGGAGTCATATTTAACACTCGGCTGCTTTTTGGCTTGCAGATTGTTTTTTGCCGGTTTTTCTATAGTTTTTTCGATATTAGGTATAGTTTTAGCGCTGACTCTTCTTTTAAGCGGCTTTTCGGGACTATTGACCAACGCCTCAGTGCGCTTAACCGAATGTTCCTGCAACAGGGTCAGGGCGCTATTACTCAGAACCCGACAAATAAACACGGTATATTTACCGATAAAATCTATCAGTGCCACCCATGACAACCCGGTGACCAAGGTAACTCCAGCCAATAAAACCACCAACAAGAGCAATGTCGCTCCCGAATTACCCAGCATTACCAACAAGGCATTGCCGGTTTCCTGGCCTAAAATCCCCCCCGTGTTGCTGGGCAATTCAATGCCTATCCTTAATAGATACAAATTTAATAACGCAGAGCCTGAAATGATAGTCGCTATCGACCCTACCCATTGCAGCGCAATAATCGTTTTTTCGCGGCCAGCTCTGCCTCGAGTATAGAGTAAATAACCTTGCCAAAAAATAATAACGGGAAACAAATAAGCAACCAAACCAAAACAGCTGAGCATGACATCAGAGAGCCACGCGCCAAAAATACCGCAAGCGTTTGAGACTGTTTGCACCGATCCACTATGCGTCCAACCCGCATCTTCGTTACTAAAAGTGATCAACGAAATTAAAAAAAATAATGCGCCTGCGATAAAGCCTAACAAAGCGATTTCACGCAAACCACGAAAAGTTTTCTCTTCCATTACAGCAGCCATAATCAACAACTCGTTACATAAATTACTAATAAAACATAATTATAGATCAATAATGAGATGTTTCACATTAATAATACCCCAGATAAACCCTAGCGCACATTTCTACAATCATTCATTGTCCATGCCGATAAAACAGTTTACGAAACACGCTTTCATCTTCATAATTAATCACTTCGCCTTGCCCATATATAGGATTTTTAATGACTGATTCCAAACATTGCCGTCTATTAATTCTCGGCTCCGGCCCCGCCGGTTATACGGCCGCAATCTATGCCGCACGCGCCAACCTGAACCCGGTAATTATTACGGGCATGCAACAAGGCGGGCAGTTAACGACGACGACCGAAGTTGATAACTGGCCCGGCGATGTTGAAGGCTTGCAAGGACCGGAATTGATGGAAAGAATGCTCAAACACGCCGAACGCTTTTCTACTGAAATCATTTTCGACCACATTCATACTGCTGATTTGTCCGCTAGACCTTTTACATTAACCGGCGATTCAGGCACCTATACCTGCGATGCCCTGATCATATCAACCGGTGCTTCTGCGCGATATTTGGGCATGGAATCTGAAGAAGCCTTTAAAGGCAAAGGCGTTTCAGCTTGCGCTACTTGTGACGGTTTTTTCTACAAAAACAAACCCGTTGCAGTCATTGGCGGCGGCAATACGGCCGTTGAAGAGGCTCTTTATTTATCCAATATTGCCTCAAAGGTCATTGTGGTGCATCGCCGCGACAAATTTCGTTCCGAAAAAATCCTCTCTGACAAATTGATTGAAAAATCGAAAAACGGCAACGTAATAATCGAATGGAATTATCAGCTGGATGAAGTACTGGGTGATGACATGGGCGTTACCGGACTCAGAATCAAAAACACCCTGGATGGCTCGACCAAAAAATTGGATGCACATGGCGTATTCATAGCCATCGGACACACACCTAACACCGGTATTTTTGAGGGCCAACTGGATATGGACCACGGCTATATTAAAGTCAAAAGCGGCATACACGGAAACGCTACCGCAACCAGTGTTGAAGGCGTATTTGCTGCGGGCGATGTAATGGACTCCGTTTATAAGCAGGCTATTACTTCAGCTGGTGCGGGCTGTATGGCTGGACTGGATGCAGAAAAATTCCTTGATGAACTGGTATAAAATCAGGCAAAAGACTCAAGGCGGAAAAAACATACGCCAATCCAGCCGCCTTTTTTCACTCTTAGCCTTTAGCCTTTCCGATGCAGCTAACTATTCTTGACCCGAATAACCCGGAGCAAGATTTTCCCTTGGCGAAAAAAGCCCTCCGAGAACCGGACGGCTTACTTGCAGTCGGTGGCTGTCTGTCCCAGCATCGACTACTAAACGCCTATCGGCACGGAATATTTCCCTGGTACAACCCAGGCGAACCTATCTTGTGGTGGTCGCCGGATCCCCGCTTGGTTTTATTTCCCGACAAACTGATTATTTCCCGCAGCCTAAACAAGACCCTACGTAAAAATATCTTTTCAGTCACCTTCGATCGGGCTTTTAATGAAGTTATTATCGCCTGTGCAGATCCCCGTAAAGACGCTACCGGAACCTGGATAACGGACGAAATCAATTCCGCTTATAATCAACTGCACCAAGCCGGATTTGCTCATTCGGCTGAAGCTTGGCTAGACGACGAACTGGTTGGAGGACTATACGGCGTTGCTCTGGGACAGGTTTTTTTCGGCGAATCGATGTTTCACACCAAAACCGATGCCTCCAAAGTGGCTTTCGCTAGTCTTGTTGAACAGCTTAATTCCTGGGGCTACCAACTAATAGACTGTCAAGTGCACACAAATCATCTGGAAAGCTTGGGGGCCGAGGAAATTGACCGGGATTACTTTACAACATTACTTGACCAATATTGCGACACCCCTGCCCTGCCATCCGCTTGGCAAGCACAATAACTGTCGCCCCCGATCCACAACCTTAACCTCGCTGCAGACGATAAAGCGTAAGACCAATGTTTGCCTGTTGAGCAAAATATTTAAAAGCATTGAAATCTTCTTCGCTTAACGGTTCGTTACAGAAACCTCGATCAGCATAAATTAAACCGATCGGCATTTTATTGGACATAATCGACATCATAAAACATTCGTTTTTCCCAACTACATTAACATCCCGTAGCGTATACATCTTGGCATGAATCGAGGGTTTCGCCCAGAAAGCCTGAGTACCGGACAAGGCATGAGAAAAAAGATTAGTCGGCGCGTCCATAACATTAAAAACAACCTTGTGCTCATACGTTTCTTTACGCCAGCCCAACGACAGCTTTTCTTTAAGGGAACGCTTATCGCTAACCAACAGGGAAAAAATGGTTCGATCCATGCCAATACCTCGATGAATCCCCTCAAGCACCGTTTCCAGTAACAAATTAATATCAAATTGATCGCTTATTATTGATGTTATATCTTGTGAAATCTGAAATTGCAGTTGTTTTTTGTCTATAACAACCGGTGCCGACTCTTCAAAATTAATAGCTTGATCAAGGCGATTTTGAATAAGCATTGCAGCGTCAGTAGCGCCAAATTGACAAGCCATATCGGACGCAGTGCTGGTATTGTCTCGTAGCGTTTCAGTGATAACTTTTTTGGACTGATTGGTAAGAAGCTCAATTTTCCTGACGCAAGCCGCATATTTCTTTGAACCGGCCCCCTCTTTTATGGCATCGGTAATTTCATAGCCTAATTGAACCAAACCAACTCGGGGATTTTTATTTAACGCCTTTGGCTTAATCGATTCTTCAACCAAACTACCTAATTTCCAAGCTTTACTCAAAGAAGCGCCCAACTCTGTCAATTTAAACCCCAGCACTTTTTTCTCAGCTTCTTCGCGACTGTAATTCCCATCTCTTATCAGTGCTTGAATGCGCTCTCCCTGTTCCCCGCAAAAACACCAAAACGAAATACTGCCAATATGGTTAAGCAATGTAGCAATAAACACTTCTTCCGGTGAGGCATCGTTGGTCGCAATCGCTATAGCTTTTGCATGCACCGCCGCATGGATGGCTTGAGCTATCTCTTCATTGGCCTGTTTTTTATTAGTCGCCGATAAAATACATTCCAAAAAAGAACAGACCAGCGTTAATTCACGAATAACCTCTGAACCAATCATAATAATGGCCCGCGAAACAGTAACCATTTTCTGACGAGAAGGATTGTAATGGGGGGTGTTGCTGATTTTTAGTAATTTAACCGTCAGGTTCGGATCCTGCAAAATAACCGATGCCAACTCCATTGCGCCTTTTCTGTCATCGCTCAAAATATCATGGATACTTAACGCCGTATTGGAAAATATCGGCATTTCCTCATTGCACAACACATGCGTCCATCCATTAAGAGTAAGAGGCTCTGCTATAATTTTAGGAGGAACTACTTCCAGATCCATTTCCATCATATTGAGACTGAGAGGATCGCTTTTCAATGTCATTTAAATTTTTACCGTTAATACCTTAAGCTCTTGCCAATGCAATTATCATTATAAATTTCTTAGTAGCACCACGCGTTCTATTCAACAAACAAGACCTATATTTCGCCCGGCCACGGTTGCGGATTCCTAGCGGCTGATTTTATGCCGATAGCCGCGTTGCTAAAACAGCTTCATAGCTTGCTATGCGCCTGTTTTAGCGCCTTGCTATCGACAAAAATCAACTCGCTATCATTTCCTCAACCGTAACCGTAACCGTAACCGTAACCGTAACCGTAACCGTAACCGTGCGAAGTATAGATCGGAAGTATTCCTAATGCGTAACTTTGGAAAGGACTCGACAAGTTGCGAAGCGAACAGAACGAAAATCCCCTGATTAAGTAAGCTTATTTAGACAAGCCGATTACCGAGCTAAACCATGTTTCATAAAAATACATAACGTATTCAAAGGGACTGGAGCTTTAAATAATATCTTAAAAAGTCTTTCCAGGTAACAATACCTAAAATAACTTTGTCATCGCCGACCACAGGAAGGCAGGATATATCCGAATCCAACATGATTTGTACAGCAATATTACAATCCGTTGCTGGCGTCACCGTATCAACCTGACGTGACATGATTTGATGGGCGCGCCTTTTCAAAGTTTCTTTATCGCGCAACGTTTCTGACCCGGTATGAATATAAGGGCTTAAAGCACTGAATAAGTCACGATCCGAAATAACCCCGGCAAAAGTCTTGTCAGATTCGTTTTCAACCAACAAATGATGAAAAAAGACGTGATCGAAAATTTCCTTGACCAACAACAGCTCCGTATCCATGTCAATGGTAACCGGATTGGTCGTCATAATATCAGCAACAATCATAATCTGTAGCCCCCCTCTTTTCGATTACACATTTTACATCAACATGTCGGTAAATATAGCTGTTTTTACGTTAGTTTAACGAAAAAACAGATCACCTTAGCTAGATAAATCAGCCTCCATACTGTTTGACCTCTATCCAGATGCCATGACCATAAAAAACCGCCCATCCTAGACGCTCAATTTGCAAAAAAGCATAACATTTTATGCGAGTTCTATACCAAGCGAATTCAACCGCAACAGCCCCATCCGCCACCTAAAGTTACAACCCAAGTGGGTAGATGAACAGATATCGCATAATGCCATGAATAGGCCTGTAGCGGTGCCGATAAACAAATTTCTGTCCACGAGAGCCATGTCAAAACCATCAAACCTACGTACTGCAAAATACGAAAATAATGTGTAACCGGTCTTTCCCTACCTAAAAATCCTTATGACCGAACCTTTAAGACTTGTCATTAACTCGGCATGTCGACACCAAATAACTCAATAGACTTAGCCATTTTAGCGTTACCACAACATAACACATGGGATTTTCTATGTTTTTACAAAGCTTTTAGGTTAAAATAGACGGCTTTCGAAGCGGGACGAGTAAGTAGCGATGGTGACCAAAAAAACGCACTTCACTCGGCTTTGAGCTACCTGCATGTATCCGACGCATTTCATCCACTCCGATGGCGACTGCCACCGCAGTCTTAGGTTGTGTGACTGCGGTTATGGTGTGTAGCCCACCGCCCCGGTACGAGCACTCAATAGGCACTCAGAATCGTGAATGCTTATCGAGTGAGGTCACCACAAAAGTTTTTTATGCCCAACTTTAGAGTAAAAACATGACAGATTTAGCGCATTACAGAAACATCGGCATCTTCGCTCACGTCGATGCCGGTAAAACAACGACTACCGAGCGAATTTTAAAACTTACCGGTAAAATCCATAAAATCGGTGAAGTTCACGATGGCGCGGCAACCACCGACTTTATGGAGCAGGAACAAGAGCGCGGTATCACCATTCAATCTGCTGCGACCACTTGTTTCTGGAAAGACTATCGTTTTAATATTATCGACACCCCAGGGCACGTTGATTTTACTATTGAAGTTTATCGTTCACTGAAAGTACTTGACGGCGGTATCGGCGTTTTCTGCGGCTCAGGCGGTGTAGAACCCCAATCGGAAACCAACTGGCGTTATGCCAACGATTCTGAAGTATCCCGTGTTATCTATATTAATAAGCTGGATCGCATCGGCGCAGATTTCTATCGTGTCGTTAAACAAGTTGAAGAAGTACTCGGCGCTGTTCCATTGGTGATGACCCTACCTATTGGTACTGAAGACCAATTTTCCGGCGTTGTCGACCTACTGACTCAAAAAGCCTGGATATGGGACGATTCCGGCGACCCAATGAATTACGAAATCAAAGACATTCCTGAAGATATGATAGCCGATGCTAAAACATGGCGCGAAAAAATGATCGACCAAGTTGCCGATCAGTTTGACGATGTCATGGAAAAATATCTTGATGGCGAAGAACCCGATATCGACACTATTAAACGTTGTATCCGCAAAGGTACAATTAACCTGGATTTCTTCCCAACTTACTGTGGTTCGTCTTTCAAAAACAAAGGCGTACAATTGGTACTTGATGCTGTTATCGATTACCTGCCTTGCCCGACAGAAGTAAAACCGCAACCGGAAGTCGATCTGGAAGGTAATCCAACAGGCACCTTTGCTATCGTTGACGAGAACAAACCGCTACGTGCGTTAGCATTCAAAATCATGGACGACCGTTTCGGCGCATTGACGTTCCTGCGCATTTATTCCGGCAAACTGGAAAAAGGTTCTTCGGTACTTAATACCTTCACCGGAAAAACCGAGCGTATCGGGCGTATCGTGGAAATGCATGCCGACACTCGTAATGAGCTTGATTCAGCTCAAGCTGGCGATATTGTTGCCGTACTGGGCATGAAGAACGTCCAAACCGGTCACACGCTGTGCGACCCGAAATTCCCTGCAACACTGGAACCGATGGTTTTCCCTGATCCCGTTATCTCCTTAGCGATTTCACCGAAAGATAAAGCCGCTTCCGAAAAAATGGGGATTGCACTGGGCAAGATGATCCAAGAAGATCCATCTTTCCACGTTGAGACCGATGAAGACAGCGGCGAAACCATTCTTAAAGGTATGGGTGAATTGCATCTTGACATTAAAGTCGACATCTTAAGACGTACCCACGGCGTTGACGTGATCGTCGGCAAACCCCAAGTAGCCTACCGCGAAACCATTACCAAATCGGTTGAAGACGAGTACACCCACAAGAAACAATCAGGTGGTTCAGGTCAATACGGTAAGATCAACTACATTATCGAGCCCGGCGAACCCGGCACTGGCTTTGTATTTGAATCAGCGGTTACTGGTGGTAACGTACCGCGCGAATACTGGCCTGCCGTTGAAAAAGGCTTTAAAAGCATGCTGGATAAAGGCGTTTTGGCCGGATTCCCTTGCTTGGACTTTAAAGTTATCTTAACCGACGGCGCTTTCCACGCGGTTGACTCCTCTGCGATTGCGTTTGAAATTGCTGCAAAAGCGGCTTTCCGTCAATCGATTCCAAAAGCAGGGCCGCAACTGATTGAACCTATTATGAAAGTTGATACTTTCACGCCGTCCGACCATGTGGGTGATGTTATCGGTGACCTTAACCGTCGTCGCGGCATGATCAAATCTCAAGATGCAGGCGCAACAGGTGTTCGTATCAAATCTGACGTGCCGTTGAGCGAAATGTTCGGTTACATCGGTGACTTACGTACCATGACTTCAGGTCGCGGTCAATTCTCCATGGAATTCTCGCACTATTTACCGTGCCCGAAAAACGTGTCTGAAGAAGTGATCAAAGAAGTGAACGAACGCAACAAAAAGAAATAAGTTATAAAACTCAAAAGCAGGGTTGCATCTTTTCGCAACCCTGCTCATTGGGGCATCCACAGCAACTATTCCACGCGTTGCTCTATATTCGGCGTTTCTGCCGCTCCCAGCAGCCAATCGTTGCTCCTAGCTTTCCGTGTCAAATCGACCGTTCCAATTATTAATTCTTTTCCGCCAATATCAGTATATTAGCTTACCGACTAGCGTATTTAAGATTATCCAGCTCTACTTGAAAACCACCAATTTGCTCATGAGAAATCCCTATTTGAATGGCTTTATTGATATAAGTCTGAGCCAGCATGGTTTTTTTAGGGTCGGGTTTGGATGCCTTCAGATCATGAATAATGATTTTCAGCCTATTCAAAGCAATGGTTTGATTATTAGGCATTTTTTCGACGGCATTTTCAAAAACGGCAAGAGCATCCCTAATCCTGCCCTCCTTAAATAAATTTACACCGTCATTATTAATATCAACTAATTCCTGTTTTATCCGACTAATCAGCTTTTCCGCGTAATTATCACTAATAACTGCATTACACATTTTGGTGACCTCACCAATAAAACATTTATCATCAATATTGGTTTTAATTAAATCGGCAAGAATTTCATCGACAATCTCACTAGCTCCGCTTAAATGTCCGATCTTTGCCATTTCCAAACGCAACTCTCTGGATATTTGTGAGCCAAATTGCTCGTGCAGTTTAAACGCCTTTTCATAAGGTTTTTGCGACACCACCCCATTATTTTTTACTTTTTGAATCTCAATTTCCAATATCGCCGCTCTAACCCTTGAATCGGGATCATTGAAAAATAACTTATTCATATCATTTAATATTTTTAGTGCATCACCGGTTGAATTGGACTTTAAATAGACATTCGCCAAGCCGGAAAAATCGCTGGATGATCCATGCACCGAATATTTTCCTAAGCTAACGGCAGCTTTATAGGCTTTTTTTGCAACTTCAATGTCTTCAGCCTTATCTGCCAATAAACCCAATCGTTGCTGCCTTAAAATGGCTTGAGGCGAAAGATCAATCGCCTGATTAAGCGCCACTACCGCTTCATGATCATCCCCCAAAGCTTCATATGACCTCGCCAACCAGTCATAAGCTTCCAGCATCATAGGGTATTGCTCGATAAATCGCTTAAGAGACTCTACTGCCTGCTCATAATTGCCTTCCCAAAAAACGATTATAATCAAACCTAATTTAGCCCAGGGAATATCTCTTTCTTGTAAAACCTCCTGATAAATCCTTTTAGCTGCCTTGACATCACCAATGATAAGCGCCAATTCGGCACGTATTTTCAACACATATAAATGCGTTTTTTTATTACCTTCTTCAAGCAGTTTTTCACAGTTTTGTATCGCCTGATAAACATTTCCTATATCTATTTCCCGTTCAATACTGACAAGATACTCCTTGCGGGCAATACATCGCTCGATCCGAGTTGAAAGTTGCACCCGATTAAAGGGTTTTATCAAGTAATCATCAGGCTTGCAATCAAGTGCGCTAAGCACCATGTTCCTGCTCTGTTCGATAGTAATCATTATAAAAACAGCGTTAAACGGCAGTAATTTAAAGTGCTTGGCCTCTTCCAAAATCTGCTGACCGTTTTTTCCATCGCCAAGATTATAATCGCAAAGCACAATATCAAATTGACAGCGCCTCATCTCAACGATCCCATTAATACCAGTTCCCGCTTCAACGATATGTCGCGCACCCAATGAAAACAATATATGTTTTATAGTTTCTCGTATGATCGATTGATCTTCAACCACCAGAATATTTTTTGATTCAAAATTTAATTTCATAAGAACCGATATAAACCTTAAGTTGGGACGCACAAAAACCTATAAATGCCGTTTTCATTTTAAAAATGACAAGCTACACCCATTGCCAATACTTTAAAAAAGAAAATGTCACTTAGACTTCGAATTCACAATCATTTTTATGCTGTTCATACATATTAATCGTATCCAACAAACTAAAAACTTCATAAAGCGACCCCCAAAAAAGACCACCCCATCCAAAGCTAATCTGTAGAAAAACACCCCTTATAATCATGCTGTGCGACACCAGTATTTTTCATGGAACCTAAATGAGTGTCCGAAATAAAATAACTCAGGCATTTATACAAGAAGCAATCCTCACTCCTGGAATAATATC
>JADHTX010000026.1 GCA_016784875.1 Methylobacter sp. | reverse complement strand
ATCGTCGGTAAATGCTGCAGTTGACTCAGCCGGTGTGTCTGATGAACATATCAGACAGATTGTCGAGCAACTGTTAAAGAAAAAAGATCAAAAAATCGCCCAACTTGAATCCCGGATCCAGCAATTGGAACATTCGCCAAAACGCGAGTACTCATCTGATTCCCGCCTCCCGCTTAAGCTGACGGCTGATGCCAAGCAACAGGAAATCCAGTCAACAGAGAATGCGCCTGATGCCAAACCAGAGCACGCAATTATCAGTAAACTTGACGATTTAACAGATGAAATAGAAGGGATTAAAGAAGCTGCAAAAGAAAAAGGCTTGGATATTGGCGGTTTTTTTGATGTGAATGCTAAAACGGATAATTCAACGGATCAGAATTTTAGCGTTGGTTCGGTTGAGATTGATCTGGAGTATGGTTATAACGACAATTTTGCTGCCAGCTCGGCGTTAGTTTTGTGCGGCAATTCATCGGGCGCGGATTTTTCCGCGCCCGCAGCAATAACTTGCGGCGGGAGTGGTCCTGGCGGTATTGGTGCGGGCGGCGCCGGAATTGCGGTTGCTTTGATCGATTATCATATGTTTGATCATTCGATTCCGCCCAGAGGTCGAATTTTTAATGCGTCGGGTCTTCATGTGCAGGCTGGACGATTTGACTTGCCTTTTTTAAGTGATTATCAAAATTTTGCCAATAGTGATCGCGTAACGGTAACAGCCCCTATCACGACATCAAGAATGCAGTTTGGCGGTTATAACGGTGATGGTGTGCGCTCTTACGGTTCTTGGAGCATGTTCAACTATTCGGTGTTCTGGACTGATGCCATGTACGCCAACGATGGTACGTCTCTGGGTGGGCGTTTAGGTGTTTCACTTGGGCAGAATGTCTACAGAACTCATAAAAGTACCGGCGACGGCATTGAGTTTGGCGTTTCTCACTTAAGTGATCTTGATAAACACAGAAACCTCAGGCATTCGGTGTATGGAGCCGATTTGAGCATGGGTTATAGTTTTTTAAAGTTGAAAAGCGAATTGATGTGGCTTAATGCTCATAATAATTTCGTATCCGCCGATGGCACTACCGAGCTTGATAAGCCTAACGAGCTTGGTTATCACGCCACATTGCTTGCCAATCTTGAAAGCTTTATCCATTACCCGCTTACCGCTTTTGCTCGTTATGGCCGATGGCAGCCGCATAATCGACAAGGCGATGACTTTGACGGCCGTTTGGTCGCTATTAATAATTTGTCCGCATTAACATTCGGTTTAAATTACAAATTTAATGACTATTTTCGGCTTAAATTCGAATATACAGATTCGTTGGGAACTCAAACCCAAGAGCGTTATTTCGATAAAAACTTAGGCATTGCGCAAATGGTTGTGGCTTTTTAATGATGAATATGAATCAACTTTTATATAAATGTCTTCAGGTTATAGGCGGTTGTTTGTTGTTTACCGTGTTTGCGGTTCAAGCGATCGAAAATCCACATATTGTTTATGCGACTGACAACTTTAGTGAGTGCGTTAATTGTCATGCTACTGAAACCCATTATGATGGCCCGGAATTACTGAATACCAAAAATATTCAAGTCAATTTAACCGCCTTTAATAAAGACGGGATAGAGATGTGCTCGGGTTGCCATGACAAGGATGCGGGGCATAAAGTGGGGTTAAAGCTGGATTTTGAAATCCCGTCCGATATGTCGTTAAATAAAAAAAACTTGCTATCCTGTTTAACCTGCCATTATACGCACGGCAATCTGGATAGCGTTCGGCCGCAAGCCAGCTTCAGTTTTATGGATCGATTAGTTAATTCTGAGCGATTACACAAGAGTTATTTGCTCCGTCGCAATAACGTTGATGGTGAACTTTGCTTAATTTGTCACAATCCAAATCAAGGATCTAAGTAATGTCTAATATGCCTTTCAAGCGCCGTAACATCTTTATAAACAAAGCCATTCAAGCGCGCTTTATTATAGGGGTTTTTTTGTTGATTTTGTTCTCAGGATTATGTTCAGCATTATTGATTTTCTGGATAACCGGAGGCGATCTGCAAGCGCAATCGCAAACGGCTCATGCCAATATTGCCAATGCTTGGGACCGGTTGGGATTATCCATTCTAATAGGCAATGTGGTATCCATGATTATTGCTGGAACTATTGCTATGTTTGTGGTCTTGTATGCCACGCATAAAATCGTTGGGCCTCTTTATCGCTTTGAAAAAATTTGTGAACAAGTCGGTGAGGGTAATTTGGATACTCTGATTGCGTTACGGGAAAAAGATCAGCTTCAAGCACTGGGCTTGGCTTTTACCAATATGGTCAATAAGCTGCGCGCTCGAAAAAGCGAACAACAGGAATTAATTGCCAAGATACAGTCTCAGCTTGAGCAACTTAATCATGATCAAAGCATAACCGGGCATCAGCTTGATAAGTTAAATGAACTGGATCGGCTAATAAGACAGCTTTAACGCTGTTTGCTGCCGTTTTGTTGAGTAATTCAACGATATTTTAAAGTAAGGTTGTTTCATGAAAGGTTTCATAAGTTTTAAAGCACGTTTGTTGATGGGATTCAGCGCGATCATATTGTTGATGATCATCTTGGTTGGAATAGCCTTATGGCAATTTTCCTGCGCTCGAACGGGGATGGCTGAGTTGCGGGATACCGTGTCTCCCAATGCGTGGGCAGCTGAAAAAATGGCGCTTGATGTTATTCAGGTGCAGCAGTTTTTAACCGATGTATCTGCAACGCAAGACCCGGAAGGTTATAAAGATGCAGAGTCTTTTGCCGGTGACTTTAGAAAAACCAGCGAACAATTTCGTAAAAATAAATTATCCGCAGCGCAAGTGACCGAGTTGGCCGCTATTGAGCAAGCTTTTGACGAGTTCTATCGATTGGGCAAGCGCATGGCGGCGGCTTATGTTTCCGGAGGCGCTCAGGCCGGTAATGTATTGATGGAAGATTTCGATAAGGCTTCGTTGATTTTGGCGGGAAGAATGACAAAATTTAGAGATGAGGCCGTTGATCATGAGCGGTCCATTACCTCTACTCTTGCCCTGGCAGCCGAAGAAATATCTAATTTCATGTGGATAATGGCGGTTTGCGGGGTGTTGATGAGTGCCTTTATTGCACTGTCTTTAATCCGTTATTTGGGCAAACAACTGGGTACGGATCCTTTTTTCGCAAAAGGCATTGCCTTGGAAATTGCCCAAGGCAACTTAGATAGAAACATTGTATTGAATGCGGGCGATAAAAGCAGTTTGTTATACGCCATGAAGGATATGCAGCAGCAATTGTTGGCCCGGATAACGAAGGATCACCAGGAACGCGACGAAGCCCTGCGCATCAAGATTGCCTTGGACAGCATCAGTTCAAGCGTGATGGTGGCGGACAATGAACGCAACATTATTTATATCAATCCAGCGGTACTCGTTATGTTGCAAAACGCCGAGTCGGATATCCGCAAGATTTTGCCGAGGTTTGATTCCAGTAAATTATTGGGTGAAAACATAGATGTGTTCCACAAGAATCCGGGGAACCAGCAGCAATTGCTGGCTAACCTAAGCTCGACTTTTCAGAGCGAGTTTATCATTGGAGGACGCACTTTTAGCTTAGTAACCAATCCCATCAAGAATAAACAAGGGCAGAGAATCGGTTCGGTAGCCGAATGGAGGGATCGAACTCTGGAAGTGCTCATCGAACAAGAAGTTGCCAAAGTGGTAAGTGGTGCAGTATTCGGTGATTTTAACCAGCGTATTAACGAGAGAGATAAAGAAGGTTTCTTCCTGCAATTAGCCCAAGGCGTTAATGAACTGATGGAAATTAGCTCCACCGGGCTGAATGAGGTGGTGCGTGTGCTTGGCGCGCTGTCCCGCGGTGACCTGACTGAAACCATTACCAATAGCTATTCCGGGACTTTCGGTAGGCTTAAAGACGATTCCAATTCCACCGTGGAAAAACTGAAAGAGGTTGTCGGCCAAATCCAGGAAGCTTCCGAGGCCATTAATACTGCGGCAAAAGAAATTGCGTCTGGAAACAATGACTTGTCTCACCGTACCGAAGAGCAGGCGGCTAGTCTGGAAGAAACTGCGGCCAGTATGGAAGAGCTGACTTCGACCGTACAGGCCAACAGCGAAAGCGCCAAACATGCCAATCAATTGGCGGTCGGTGCAACGGACATCGCCGGGCAAGGTGTTCAGGTGGTTGGTCAGGTTGTTTCGACCATGGAAGGGATTAATGAATCGTCACGCAAGGTTGTGGACATCATCTCAGTAATCGACGGCATTGCTTTTCAAACCAATATTCTTGCGCTCAACGCCGCAGTCGAAGCGGCTCGTGCCGGAGAGCAAGGCCGAGGCTTTGCCGTGGTGGCTGTCGAGGTGCGTAACCTCGCACAACGTGCCGCTGCCGCAGCCGCCGAAATCAAAGGCCTGATTGGCGATTCGGTAGAAAAGGTTGAAGACGGCACCAAGCTGGTAGCACAAGCCGGAAAAACCATGGAAGAGATCGTGAACGCTATTCGTGGTGTAACGACTATTATGTCCGAGATCAGTGCAGCCTCCATGGAACAAACATCAGGCATCGAACAGGTGAATCAGGCTATCACTCAAATGGATGATGTAACTCAGCAAAATGCTGCGCTGGTCGAGGAAGCCGCCGCCGCCGCCGAATCGCTGGAAGAGCAAACGCAAAACCTTGCGGTTACGGTGGCGCATTTTAAATTGGATGGTAACTCAGGCGGTTTTACCGGTTTTTCTACGACTGAGCCGACTAGCTCGTCCAGACAGGCCGACAAAAAAAGCGCGTCTGCCAAGATCGAGTCTTATATAAATACCCCTGTGTTAAATGAAGCCGATATAGACTTGGATAAAGCGCTTGAGAAACATTCAGAGTGGAAGGTGAAGCTGCGTGGGGCCATAGCAAAGCATGAAGAGATGGATGATAAAACCATTTCAAGAGACGATTGCTGCGAGTTAGGTAAGTGGCTACACGGTAACGCTAAGTCTCAGCTTGGTCACAGGGCAAGTTATTTGGAGTGTGTGTCCAAGCACGCTGCTTTTCATATCGAGGCAGGAAGAGTAGCCGCTATGATCAATGCAAAGAAATACAGCGAGGCGGGAGCAATGCTGAGTAACGGCACCCCCTTTGTTTCTGCATCAACAGAAGTCGGGGTTGCCATTATGCGCTTGAGAAAAGACATCCGTTCTCCTGTAAACATAGCGGCAGCCAAGCCGAAACTGCAGCCGGTTGTCAGCGATGAGTGGGAAGAGTTTTAATCTGGTAATAATAAGGATATATCAGGGCGACCACTGTTGGTTCGCCCTGATATAGGTCATTTTTTGTTTAAGGCTATTTTTGCTTGATTCCACAAAGCATCCAATTCTGCCAGTTCGCAGTCTTTCAGATTTAGGCCTGACGCTTCAACCTGTTGCTCTATATGATGAAAGCGTTTGGAGAATTTTTTAGTGCTTTCCTTGAGTGCGACTTCGGCATTAACGTTTAAATGACGGGCCAAATTAACTGCAACCAGCAATAAATCACCGATTTCTTCCTGAATGTGTGCCTGATCTCCAGATTGCCAGGCTTCTTTAACTTCATCCAATTCTTCCAGTACTTTATCAAAAACCGGTGGTACATCAGGCCAATCAAAGCCGTGATTTGCGGCGCGGTCCTGTATTTTTTCACACTCGATCAATGCCGGAAGATTACGAGCCACACCCGATAACACGCTCTCTCGTTCAGCTGTTTTGTTTTTTTTCTGCCGCTCAAGGGCTTTTTCTTGTTCCCAGGCTTGATGCCGTTCCTCATCGGTTTCGAAAACGGCATCGGAAAAAACATGCGGATGACGGCGGATCAGTTTGTCGCAAATGCCTTCTGCAACTTGCTCAAAGTTGAATAGTCCTTGTTCCTCGGCGATTTGGGAATGAAACACTACCTGCAACAGCAGGTCGCCTAATTCCGAACGCAAATCGTCCAGGTCGTTGCGTTCAATCGCATCGACAACTTCGTAAGCTTCTTCAATCAAGTAAGGAATCAAGCTGGTGAAATCCTGCTTGACGTCCCAGGCACAGCCCTGTTCCGGGTGACGCAGACGGGACATGATGTCTAATAGATTTTGGGTGTGTTTTAGCATGAAGGGCTGGCTGTAAGTCTTTTGAAATAAGAAGGACACGGAGAGCGCGAAGAAAAATTAAACTTTGCGCTCTCCGTGTCCTTCGTAATGATTATGGCTTTTATGTAGCATAGCGGGTTACAACGGATAAACGGATGTTATAAAATTTTTAGCGGTGTAGATCAGTAAAATCCGTATGCTATCGTTTTAGTTGAAAACTAGAACGAAGAGCCGAAATTCTCGCGGTACCGTTGTTTGAAATCATCTATATCAAATGCATGATTCTGGGTGCCGTTGTTTTCTATTTTAATGGCTCCCATCAAGGAGGCAACTCTGCCGGTCACTTCCCAGCCCAATTCATTTATTAGGCCGTATAAAAGTCCAGCGCGATAAGCGTCGCCACAACCTGTTGGATCAAGTATCTCTTTGGGTTTTGCGGCAGGAATGGTGATGCATTGACCATGGGTGTAAATTTGAGAACCTTGACCGCCCAAGGTAATGATCAGCGCTTCAACCCGTTCAGCTAATTGTTCCAGAGATAAACCGGTGCGTTCTTGCATTAACTCGGATTCATAATCGTTCAATGTCACCCAAGTTGCCTGATCGACAAACTTGAGCAGTTCATCGCCATTAAACATCGGCATGCCTTGGCCTGGATCGAAAATAAAAGGTATGTCCAGTTCTGCAAACTGTTCGGCATGCAATTGCATACCCTCTTTGCCATCGGGTGAAACGATTCCTACACAGATTTTCCGGTCAGTCGGCACTGAATTTAAATGCGATGAATTCATTGCGCCCGGATGGAATGCGGTAATCTGGTTAGCCTCTTCATCGGTGGTAATATAGGCTTGACCGGTGTAACTGTTGTCCAGAATCTGAATATACTCGCTGGACAATTGGTTTTGAGCCATCCATTGGGCATAAGGTTCAAAATCATGTCCGACGGTTGCCATAATTAACGGCTCTTCGCCCAGCAGTTTCAGGTTGTAGCCAATGTTTCCCGCACAACCGCCGTATTCGCGGCGCATTACCGGCACCAAAAAGGATACATTCAGAATATGGATTTTTTCCGGCAAAATGTGATGTTTGAATTTATCATGAAAAACCATGATGGTATCGTAAGCCATAGACCCACATATTAATGCACTCATTGTGTTCCTCTTTAGAAGTAAAAAGTTATAAAGGTAAAAGGTTAAATGGCAAAAAAGGTTATTGCTGGGTATATTTCGCCTTGAGCCTTATACCCTAATTATTGCTCAATCATTTGTTGATAGGCATCCGCATCCATCAATGCGTCCAGTTCGGTTGGGTCGGTTGCCTTTATACAGAACAACCAAGTGCCGTAAGCGTCATCATTGACCAGTTCTGGCTCATCGGCCAAAATTTCGTTGATGGCGACTACTTCGCCGGAAACCGGACTGAACAAATCGGATGCGGTTTTAACCGATTCGACTACCGCGCATTGTTCTTTGGCTGTAACTTTGCGTCCCAGTTCGGGGAGTTCGATAAAAACCAAATCGCCCAATTCTTCCTGAGCAAAATCGGTTATACCGACACGAACGATGTTATCGTCTTCCACCTGCACCCATTCGTGGGTTGTTGCGTACTTTAAGTTATCCGGTAAGTCGCTCATGATAATGTCTCAATAGTGTTAGTTACTTTTTTTGCTCGGCAATTGCTCCTGCATTGCTCTACCTCCTGCATCCATGCAGTCGTCGGCAATTGCTCCTGCATTCTACCTCCAGTGTCCCTACAGTCGAAGGATAACGTGCAATTTTTTAAAAACAACAAAAAAATGCATTTAAGAATAGAAATCTTATAACATAAACAAATTACACAATCCTTTTTTGTAGTCATGAATGTTCTTTCAATAGCCTGTATTTTTGTACTGAGTATTACCTTGAGTTTTGCCGATGATGACGATAATCCGGTTGCTAAGCGAGCAAGCCCCATCGGGCAAGGAACAATATTCCTATCCGAGCAAGTCCAGGCATTATCAGGTTTGCAAACAATAACACTCACCGCTGTCAGCCATCATGCTGAATTTACGGCTTACGGGAGAGCTGTAAATTTACAGCCTTTGATTGCGTTGCGGCATCGTTATTTACAGGCGTTAACCGAGCGTGGCGGGGCTGCCGCAAGGTTTAAGCAGGCTGAGCAGAACATCCAGCGTCAGCAAAACTTGTATCGTGACGGGGCGACATCAAAACGCAATCTGCAAGTTCAGCAAGCGCAATGGCAAACCGAAAAAGCCCTGGTTGATGTCGGCGGCGTCCAAAGTAAGGCTATCGTTGATGAAACCCGGCTTAACTGGGGTAATAAGCTTACCGAACAGGCGTTATCTAAGGATTCCGATAAAATGAGCGATTTCTTATCCGGTAAGCAAATACTATTGCAAATTACAGTGCCGGTTAATAAACGGCTTCCCCGCGACATTCAAAGCATTTATGTTGAAGCCTCGGGCAACCGTAGTGCGGCCAGTAAAGCCGAGCTGATTTCAGCTGCCCCGCAAATCGATACCAGCACGCAAGGCGAAAGTTATTTTTTCCAAACCGACGGTGGTCATATCAGAACCGGAATGCGCGTTGCAGCGTGGATACCAGAACAAGTAGATAATCAGTCCGGCGTTATTATTCCAAAATCCGCAATAATCTGGCATCTCGATCAGGCATTTGTTTACATTAAAACCGCAGCAGAACAATTCAGCCGCCGCATGATAAGGCAGTATTCTGCAACGGCCGACGGTTATTTTGTCGGCAACGGCATCAAGGCCGGTGAGCAACTGGTTGTTACTGGAGGACAAATGCTACTGTCGGAAGAGTTTCGGGGGCAAATTCCGGATGAGGATGATTAGCCGCTGGGGAATGGGAAATTTAGTCGGACATGCTGAGTGTAAGCTTTGCTTGCGGTGATCTGTCTCAATTTATCAATGACAGATAAAGGCTAATCCCATGGCGGCGCATCTCCGTTATAGGCGACAAAGTCATTTGCTGTCGCATGGGTTTTGACAGAGGCGGAGTTGTTCTTGGCTGATTTACTGGTTTTGGAGGGTGAGGTTTTCGAGTTGGGCAATTGTACAACGCCGGATTCGGCTTGCCAGCGAGCAAAAAGCGAAACGTCCTTATCAGCCGGAACGAACCACTTCTTTGCAACTGCGTCCCACCTTGCGCCAAGCGCTTTTGCCTCATCCTTTTGAGAAAAAGGTACTGTTAGATAAGTTTTCGAGTCTGCCATATTATTAAAAAAGATGCGGTGGGCTTAAATAGGTGAATTATTGTATTATAAATTATTGCCAATGCCGCAAGATTAGATAATGAAGGCTGGAAAAAGCGACGATTGAAGCGATAAGGAGAATGCCGCTAAATTGGACGAGGCGTATTTTGCAAAGATCAACGGCCTGATAAGCTTCGCCCAAGTAGGTCGGTCAAAAATAGCATTGATCCAAAGGAATGCAGGTATCTCTTTGGGTTTGAGGCGCTTGGTGCTGGCAACCAGGCAGGTTTTGTGTGATTCAGATTTAAATTCGTTATAACTAATGTGGGCGGAGCAGGGCAAAGAAAATCTTGGGGTTGCCGTCTGCTTGTTCTAATTCCCCCACACATTGTGCTTCGGTTCAGAACGAGTTGAGAACCCCAGATATCAATATGAGGAAGGAATATTAGCGGGAAAGGTGGTAAACGCAATTGTCTAAATGATTAATTTTGAATAAGGGAAGCAAGTTAAGACGAGCGTGAGCAAGAAGGCTGAATCGCTTCTTGCTCACCGAGTGCGACTAACTTTTCCCTGGCAACATGCCAACTGAGCCTGGTTTAATGCGCTTGCAGGTAACGACTATATCTTCCAGATGACATTGGCTTTTGCCTTGATTGGCCCCGGTGCATGAAGTGCAGGCCGCTTTGCCTTCATCTTTCACTTTTTCAACATGCCAGCCGTAACCTTGCGACTGACAAAATGTTTTGCTGTATCTTTTAATGTTATAAGGTTTTGATGCTATGGCAATGGCTTTAGATTCTACGTCACATCCTGCCGAGGGCAGTGTATTAGCCATAAGATCTCGGTAAATATATTCTGTCGCCAATGTCGTTCCGGAAAAAAAAGTTAATGCCATCCATAGGCATATCAAATTAAGTTTCATGATTCTCTCCTGATTGTTATTTTAAGTGATCTACGATCACGTTAAGGTTGCTGTATGTCAGTAAAGCCTGTAGTCCCGTTTGCTAGGGTGTCATATTCAGTTTAAGACTCTGATATTCATTTGTGCAGTCTCTTCTTCCAATTGTTGTTTGATGGGGGCAAATTTTTCATTTTCACTTTGTTTGACTACGGCAATGACTATTAATAAAGTGGCTACAGTACAGCCGACATAGAGCCAGAAATTGTCTTTTGTTTGTGTTATTTCGCTCATTTTTTATACCTTTCGTTGTGTTAAATCATTAATGGACGAGCCAAGGTTGATATGAAGATTATGATCTCTGATCAACGTAGGAACTGATTTCCACCGGAGGTTTATGCCTCCTAAGGATAAACTACGGCACTGTGATATTTTGATTGGTCAATCACCTTGGGTGACCAGGTTCGCAGGAGTATGACGAAGAAAATATTCTCTTTCAGTGTAGTAGTGAATCAATACTATAAAAGAAGCTCAAGAATGCTGTCAACTAAATATCGATTCGATACAAGTGAAATCTGTTAATTCATCCTGTCTCCTATGCCGTTAATATAAAAAATGTTGGTTTTATGGTGATTTGCCGAAGGGCGCTCATAATCGTGCCTTAAGTTTGTGGGTAAGTTGCTTGGCTATGGAATAGCGTTGTTCCGGCATTGGCCAGGCCATCCTATGACCCTGAATCAAATTCTGCGATAATAAAATGGTATAATCTTTCTATAAATTGCCTGACTGATGTCGGCTACAACCATTTACTCACCAACGTATCTATGAACGAAACAACAATTTTCAAACCTTGTGATCTGGTTATTTTTGGCGCTTTGGGCGATTTATCCCGCCGTAAGTTGCTTATTTCCCTGTATCGACTTGAAATAGCGAATTTGATTGAAGTTGACACTCGTATCATTGGCATAGATAAGCATGAAGGCGATAATTCGAGTTTCGTTGGGATTATCCGTAACAGTTTGCAAGAGTTTTTAAATGAAACAATTGATGAACAAGTATGGGGACGGTTTTCCGCACGGTTTTCCTACCTGAAAATCGATCTAACTCAGATGGATCAATATCAACAATTGAATAGCGTTATTGACGGGCAATCCAGGGTTATGGTGAATTATTTTGCCGTTGCGCCTTCTTTATTTACCAATATTTGTCAGGGGCTGGATAAATGCGGGGTTTTGAATGAAGAATCGCGAATGGTCATGGAAAAGCCGATAGGTCACGATCTTCAATCTTCAAAAGACATTAACGATGCAGTTGCTGAGGTATTCAGCGAGAATCAGGTTTACCGTATTGATCACTATCTGGGCAAAGAAACGGTTCTCAATTTATTAGCATTACGCTTTGCCAACTCTATTTTTACCACCAACTGGAACCACAATACGATTGATCATATTCAGATTACTGTGGCCGAAGAGGTCGGCATCGAAGGGCGTTGGGATTATTTCGACAAAACCGGCCAGTTGCGGGATATGCTGCAAAATCACCTGTTGCAGATTCTGACTTTTGTGGCAATGGAGCCGCCTGTCAACTTAGAAGCGAAAAGTATACGCAATGAGAAAATAAAGGTGCTTTCGGCGTTACGGCCTATCACTAAGGAGAATGTTGAACAAAAAACCGTCCGTGGACTGTACTCGGCGGGGGAGCTCAAGGGCAAGCCGGTGCCGGGCTATCTAGAAGAGGAAGGTGCAAATACCCAAAGCACGACGGAAAGCTTTGTCGCTTTGAAAGTGGCTATTGATAACTGGCGCTGGGCCGGTGTGCCGTTTTACTTGCGTACCGGTAAGCGCATGAAATATAAGCGTACTGAAATCGTCGTTAATTTTAAGCAGTTGCCGCATAACATCTTTAAAGAAAGCTTCGAGGAATTACCGTCGAATAAGCTGATCATCCACTTGCAGCCGAATGAAGGCGTGGAGATCCAGGTACTTAATAAAATCCCGGGTATCGATGAAAACATTAAGTTGCAAAAAACCAAGCTGGATTTAAGTTTTTCCGAGACATTTAAAAACAGCAAGATTTTCGGCGGTTATGAGAAATTGGTGCTTGAAGCGATGCGCGGCAATCCCACCTTGTTTTTAAGTCGAGAGGAGATTGAACAGGCCTGGACATGGATCGATTCGATACAGGACGCTTGGGCGCATACCCCGGTTGCACCCAAACCTTACCCGGCCGGGACGTGGGGGCCAGATGCCGCTGATGAATTAATTGCCAGGGATGGACGAGCTTGGGAAGAACCTGAAGAAAAATAATCACTTAGGGTGCGCGATGCGTACCCTGCCTGTCTTGCGCATTAATTAACCGTAGATAGAAGGAACAGATATGCACCCCGTATTAGAAAAAGTGACTAACGAAGTCATTGAGCGCAGTCGTGAAACGCGCGCCGCCTATTTGGCGCGTATTGATGCCGCTGTAAAACAAGAGCCGCACCGTGTCGAGCTTGCTTGCGGCAACTTGGCTCATGCCTTTGCCGCCTGCGGAGCCGGAGAAAAAAGCGATTTAACCGGTCATCAAAAAGCCAATATTGCGATTGTCTCCTCTTATAATGACATGCTGTCGGCACATGAGCCTTATAAAGATGCGCCTGCGCTGATCAAAGCCGCTATTAAGGAAGCGGGCGGCGTTGCCCAATTTGCTGCCGGCGTACCGGCTATGTGTGATGGCGTCACCCAAGGCCGCCCTGGGATGGAGCTGTCGTTATTCAGTCGTGATGTGATTGCGATGGCTACGGCGATAGGTTTAAGCCATAACATGTTTGACGGCGCATTGTACTTAGGCGTCTGCGACAAGATTGTGCCGGGACTGTTGATCGGTGCGCTGAGCTTCGGTCATTTGCCCGCTGTGTTCGTACCGGCAGGTCCGATGCCTAGCGGACTGGCCAATAAAGAAAAAGTGCGTATCCGCCAGCTTTACGCCGAAGGTAAAATCGGCCGCAAAGAGTTGCTGGAGTCCGAGTCGGCGTCTTATCATAGCGCCGGTACCTGTACGTTTTACGGCACCGCAAACAGCAACCAGATGATGGTCGAGATTATGGGGCTGCATTTGCCGGGCAGTTCCTTTATCAACCCTTATACCCCATTGCGCGATGAGCTGACCAAGGCTGCCGCCAGACAGGTTTTAAAGTTTACCGCGTTAGGCAATGATTTCCGCCCGATTGGACATATGATCGACGAAAAAGCCATTTTGAATGCGATTATCGGCTTATTGGCAACCGGAGGTTCCACCAATCACACTATCCATTTGGTCGCAATTGCAAGGGCAGCCGGGATTATTATTAACTGGGACGATTTTGATAAGCTTTCTAGAGTAGTGCCGTTGCTGACCCGTATTTATCCGAACGGGCAGGCGGACATCAACCACTTTCAGGCCGCAGGCGGTATGGGCGTGTTAATTGCCGAGCTGTTAAACAACGGACTGCTGCATGAGGATATTCTGACTGTAGCAGACGAGCGCGGCATGAGCCATTACCATCAGGAACCCAAACTGGTTGACGGTAAATTGGTCTGGGAGCCTTGTCCGGAAGCATCTTTGGACGCGGAAGTTATCAGCACTGTCGCCAAGCCTTTTGCAGCCGGTGGCGGCTTACATGTAATGCATGGCAATTTGGGACGCGGCGTATCCAAAGTCTCCGCGGTGGCGGAAAAACACCAGGTCGTTGAAGCACCGGCGATGGTGTTTGATGATCAGGACGATGTGGTTGCGGCTTTCAGGCGCGGCGAAATGGACAAAGATGTTATTGTGGTGCTGCGCTTTCAGGGTCCAAAATCCAACGGCATGCCCGAACTGCACAAATTGACTCCGTCCTTGGGCGTGTTACAGGATAGGGGGTTCAAGGTCGCATTAGTGACGGATGGGCGTATGTCAGGCGCTTCAGGTAAAGTACCTTCTGCGATCCATATGTGTCCTGAGTGTGAAGAGGGCGGGCCGCTTGCAAAAGTTCATACCGGCGACGTCATCCACCTAAATACTCAAACCGGGGAGGTCAATGTGCTGATAGATGCCGCTGAGTTTGATGCCCGTATTCCGGCTGCCAATAGTGCTAAAGGTCATCATTTCGGCATGGGGCGTGAGTTGTTCGGGGGATTCCGTTTGGGGGCTTCATCTGCTGAAACCGGAGCCAGCAACCTGTTTATCGTCGATTAATAACTACAAAAAATGGTAAAGCAATGATTAAAAATAATTGGAAAATTCAACCTGCTGAAGTTTTAAACGCTGGCCCGGTAATGCCTGTAATGGTCATTCAAAGCTTGGATGATGCTGTGCCTTTGGCCAAAGCTTTGGTTGCCGGTGGTATTAAAGTGCTGGAAATTACGCTACGCACTCCGATAGCGCTGGATGCGATCAGGCTTATCAGTCAGGAAGTCGAAGGTGCGATCGTCGGTGCAGGCACCATTACTACGCCGGAACAATTAAAGGCGGCGGAACAGGCTGGTGCTGTTTTTGCGATTAGTCCCGGATTAACACCGAAGCTCTTAGAAGCCGCTCAAGCCGGAACGATAGCTTTGATTCCGGGTATATCGACTTTGTCGGAATTAATGGTGGGCATGGAGTATGGACTGGATCATTTTAAATTCTTCCCGGCCGAAGCGGCAGGCGGCATACCCATGCTAAAATCAATCGCAGGACCGGTTCCTAATGTGACTTTTTGTCCGACAGGCGGAATTTCGCCGGAAAACTACAATAGTTATTTACAGTTGAGCAATGTTGCTTGTGTAGGCGGATCATGGCTGGTGCCTGCGGATGTGGTAAAATCGAAAAACTGGGCTAGGGTGACGGAACTGGCAAAACAGACCATTGACAGGGTTGTTTCGGCTTGAGTGTATGCTTTACGCCTTCACCTGAATAGATAAAAGCTTTCTAAGCCAACTCCCTTTAGAATATTAGCAAAAGATCCATCGCACAAAAAGCTAGCTGGATTTCGCGACTTAGCCGGCTTTTTGATGATGCTACAGACTATGTTTCAAAACTGAGAAAACCTATGACTAAACTGCGCAGTGTTACCTTAAATGAGAAAGCTCAGTCTTTATGTGAGCTGCCTATTTTATCTGGAACTATTGGTCCCGATGTTGTAGATATTCAAACTTTATACCAAAAGACCGGTATGTTTACCTACGACCCTGGGTTTACTTCCACGGCCAGTTGCAGTTCATCGATAACATATATTGATGGTGAAAAGGGCATCCTGCTTTATCGTGGTTACCCAATCGAGCAGCTTGCAGAACATTGCACTTTTTTAGAAGTTTGTTACTTGCTGCTGAATGGCGAACTCCCGGAAATCGATGAAATAAAGGAGTTTGAAGACACTATAACTTTACACACGATGGTGCATGATCAACTGACTAATTTCTTTAAAGGTTTTCGTCGAGACGCACACCCGATGGCCATTATGGTTGCTGTCGTAGGTGCATTGTCATCGTTCTATCATGACGCGTTAGATATTAATTCTAAGAAGGATCGCGACCTGAGCGCTATCCGTCTGATCGCCAAAGTACCGACCATCGTGGCAATGTGTCATAAATACAGCACCGGCTTACCTTTTATGTTTCCGAAAAACAAGCTGAGTTATGTTGAAAACTTTATGCGAATGATGTTGGGAACGCCTTGTGACGATTTCAATCCAAATCCTGTGTTGGTTAAAGCGCTGGATAGGATCTTGATTCTGCATGCCGATCATGAGCAAAATGCCTCGACGTCAACCGTACGTTTAGCAGGTTCCAGCGGCGCAAATCCTTATGCCTGCATTACAGCTGGGATTACCTGTCTTTGGGGAGCCGCTCATGGCGGTGCAAATGAAGCCGTGCTCAATATGCTGGAAGAAATCGGCGATGTTTCGAACATTTCTGTCTTCATAAACAAGGCTAAGGATAAAAATGACCCGTTCAGACTAATGGGTTTTGGTCATCGGGTTTATAAAAATTATGATCCGCGTGCTAAATTAATGCGCGAAACCTGTCATGAAGTACTCACGGAATTGGGTTTGCATGATGACAAATTATTTAAATTAGCTTTGGAGTTGGAGCGTATCGCTCTTGAAGATGAATACTTCGTCGAGAAAAAACTTTACCCGAATGTCGATTATTATTCCGGTATTGTGCTGCATGCCTTAGGCATCCCCAGCAACATGTTTACCGCGATGTTTGCTATGGGCCGAACTGTAGGCTGGATTTCCCATTGGGATGAAATGATAGCCGATCCTGATCAAAGAATAGGAAGGCCAAGGCAGCTTTATACCGGCGCAACGAAACGCGATATACCGCCGCAGCATATCAAACGCGGTTAGAGTCGTAATCTGTCTAAAAGATCGTCGGGATCAATTAATTCCCAAGTCCCGGCAAAAGCGGTTTTTTAGATTCGAGAATAGGACGCTTTTAAACATTGGGCAAATAATATCAACATAAATAGAAAAGTCGTATATTGTTTTCTGACGTTTAATACATAAACGTTGAGTTAGATGGTGATGTTTATAATTTATTTTTTATTTGCTCTGATAGTCTTCTGATATTAACTGCTTTTTGTTTATTCCATTCGATAGATGCAGTATCTGTCCAGTAGGAGTGTGTATTTAAGAAGTTAAGCGTGTCCTCATTCCATTGATCTTTTGAAATATTATAGCCAAATTCAATTAATTCTCGCCATAAACTGTTTGATATAGTAATGAAATTATCTGCACCAAAATGACAAAGATCAGCGTCGCAAATTATTTTTTCTGAAAGAGTCTTAGCTGTTTGAGGTAGGGCTGTTGCCATGATCATAGCCTTTATCAATTCTATTTGTTTTGATGTATAAGTAAACTTAGGTAAAAGCTCCTCAGCAATTGATGCGGCGATAATTTCATTGTTCTCGTATTTCTCAATGTAGCCAATATCATGAAGAACAGCAGCTGATAAAAGTAAAATTAACGATTCGCCTTTGATATTTTCTAAATAGGCTAAATGTTCAACAGCAGGCAATACATAATTTTTAGTATGGTGAATGCCGTGATAATAAAGCCGATAATCCAGATTAGATTCTAATTGTTCAAAGACATGTTTCCGCATCATCTCATATTCAGGCATTTTCATTGACCAGTCCAGTTTTCAATCATGTGGTGAAAATATAGAAGCCGGGTGCATTAATGATAGTAAATTTGTCGACATATATGGCGCAGAAAAATGGATTAAATGTTTAAAATCTAAGCTAACTAATATATATTTTTCTTTAATAATTTTTTAAATGAGAGAAAAAGAAAAATAGATCAGGTTAAAAGGGAGGAAGTTCATTTTCAAAAAGGCCTATGTAGTGAGCACTATAGTAGCTTAAAGCTTTAACTGTTTACGGCGCTGGAGGGGGACCTAGAGGAGGAGGTGGTGGTGTTAACTGTGGATTATCGATAGGCAGCGTTCCGTTTAAAATGTTTTCCACGGTAACATTAATATTTGTATTTTGGCTCCTAAGGTCAGTAGGTCTAAGTCCAGATGGTGGCTTAGCAGATTGCAGGCCTTGTGAGTTTGGGAAGTTTCCTAGAACCGCAGGGGGCGTATTTTGGGGTAATGCTCCGCCTCCGGGCATGCCTCCTTGCGCGCCACCTCCGGGAGCTCCTGGAGATGCACCATTTCCAGGTCCACCGCCCCCAGCATGAGGAGGATTGGCGCCTGGGGAGTGTGGACGATTGGCATTCCTCTGATTAGATGAGGAGTGATTTCCATGGGTAATATTCAAAAATTGCGGCATGGTAAATACGTCCTGTACCAAAGCAGAATGACCAGCTTGAACTAAAAAACTTCCTGCTTGATTATTTAGCAAAACCTTGCCTTCAAAGACATCAATTTGCAAAACTTTATCCAATGAGGCGCTATATTCCGTGCCTCGCGTTCCAATTGTAGCCAGATTGGTTTTAACTTGATAACGCTCTTTACCTATAGAACCTACAACTGTACGAAAAGCGCCTTTTACAAATTGGAAGAATGCTTTTTCGGTGCCATCGGCTTTATTTGAGAAATGATAATCAGCTACTTTAAATTCAGTATTATCATAGAAAGATATTAATCCGCCGTCAGTAAATCGTAATTGAACATACCCTGTTTTAGTAGTAATAATGTCGCCTTGTTCTATTGTAGATCCCTTTATCAGATCTCTTTTATGACTATTGTCGCTGTTCGCATAAACTTCGCCTTTTGCGAATATAACATGAGCTACATTTTCAGCGCAGGCATACTGGAAAATACTAGGTAATAGAAAAAATAACAGCCATAGTAGAGAAGTCGTTTGTTTAAAAAAGTGTAGATTATAATTCATAATATCTGTCTCAAAAATTCCACTGTACATTAAATGATGCTAAGTTACGTTTATAGTCGTAAAGCTCAAGATTAGATTCATTTAACAACCAGGTCGCTTGCAGAGAAAGTGCAAGCTGTTTGTTTAATAAACTGTGAGAGAATTTTCCAGTTAAACTGTAGCCTTTATCGCTTCGCGTGGTTATAAAATAAATATTTTGTGATTTGTAGCGGCGGTCTTCAACTGAACCTTGAATTAACAATTGATTGTTTTCATTAAAAAAAAGCTGGTTTGTTAATCGCCCGCCTAAGCTATCATAGCCTTCATAGGTATCGCCATCGCCCTTTACTCTGAGTTCGCCGCCATAAATTTCAGCAGAAAGCAGCGGAGTCCAAAGTAGGTTGAATTGATGATATAGAATTGTTCCTAAAAGGTAGCTATCCGCGTCTAAATTTGTTGCGTTTGGATAGCGTAGCGTACTTGCCTGAGCATATAGAGACAGCGTAGTACTGGTTTGTAATGCTCTACTCCATTGTCCTAAAACACTATATTGATCCTGATAATCTGCTTCACTCAGCCAAATGCTTTGGCGACGAAAGTTTAGATCAATGCGATTTTTATCTTGTTTGTAGCTACCCCCCAGCCAACCGGATAGGAATGCCAAATCTTGATCCGGGCGGTGATTGTTTAGGCGATGGCTGCCATACATGCCCATATTTATGCCGTAATGCTCGTTTAATGTGAGATCTACGTTAGCTCCACCATTGATAGTCGTAAAAAAATCACCGCTTTTTTCCAACGAATTGCCCACATACATGGGGCCATAACTTCTTGCAACGGGAACAACTAAGTAACTATCCGTTGGGCCGTTGGTTAAATTACTATCATAGCCGGAGGTTGATCCGAGAAAGCCAGAGAATTTGTAAAGGTTATTTTTTTGTAGAAATAAATTTTTTAGTTTTTGCATAGAGTTAGCGGCTGGTTCAGGGGGCGCTTTCTCTTTAATATTTTCTAATAATTGTTCAGCTTTAGTGAATTCTTTTAATTCAGTATAACTTTGGGCTAATGTCTCCAATGTTTGAATATGATCAGGTTTAATTAATGACGCTCTCTCCAGTACAAAAACGGCTAATGTATACTTTTGTAGTTTAAATAGTACCGAGCCATATAAATAATTAAATTCTGCATTATCGCTGTAGTTATCTGCAATGGGCGTTAAAAGTTCATAAGCACCATTGTAATCATTATCTTCTAAAAGAACTTG
>JADHTX010000025.1 GCA_016784875.1 Methylobacter sp. | reverse complement strand
GAACGGCGAAGATATTTTCCGCGAAGGTTTCGGTCCGCTGCTGCCAGGTTGCAGCGCCATTCCCTTCAACGATCTTGTAGCGCTGGAACAAGCCCTAAGCAACAAAGATGTTGCCGCTTTCGTCGTCGAACCGATTCAAGGCAAAGGCGTCAACGTACCGGACGATAATTATTTGCCGGAAGTCGAACGCTTATGCAAAAAATACGGTACCTTGTTTGTTGCCGATGAAGTACAAACAGGCTTAGGCCGCACCGGTAAATTCTGGGCCATTGATCACTGGACCGTAAAACCCGATATGATTTGCATGGCCAAAGCCCTATCAGGCGGCTTTGTTCCGATCGGTGCAGTCGCCATGACCCAAAAAATCATGGATACCGTTTATAATCGCATGGACCGCGCTGTCGTGCATGGTTCCACATTCTCCAAAAACAATATGGCAATGGCGGCCGGTCTTGCCACGCTAAATGTCATGGAAGAAGAAAAACTGGTTGAAAACAGCATGAAAGTCGGTACCGACATTATCGACAGCCTGAACGCGATGACTGGGAAATTTGAATTCCTGAAAGAAGCACGGGGCAAAGGCATGATGATAGCGATTGAATTCCAATCACCCAAAAGCTTAAAGCTTAAAGCCGCTTGGGCGATGCTGGAAGCAGCCAACAAAGGCTTATTCTGTCAGATGATTACCATTCCTTTATTTAAGGAGCACCACATATTAACCCAAGTTGCCGGACACGGCATGAACGTAGTCAAACTGTTGCCTCCGTTAAACTTAACGCAAAAAGACCGCGACACTATAGTCGACTCATTCGATAAAGCCATTGCCGATACCCATCAAATTCCCGGCTCCATTTGGGATTTAGGCAAAAATCTGGCTGGTCATGCCTTGAAAGGCAAAAAGTAATTAAGCAGGAAAAAGCTATGAAGATATTATGCAGATTCATTTTGTTATCATTAACACTATGCCAAACACAATGGGCTTCGGCTCATGCAGTGATAACAGATTATTCACTAAAAATCACGCCCATTCACGCCAATAACCCGGCAAAAATCGAACTGTCGTTTAATTCTCAAATTGAACTCGGCTTATCGCAGATTTTTCTGGTCAGTAAAGGCGATAAACATGAATTATTACAATCTGAAAATGGCAACAAACAAGGCCAAGTTATTGTCTATATCCCTGCACTGGCATCAGGTGACTATGCACTCAGATTTAAGGTCTTCGCTGCCGACGGTCATTTAACCGAAGACGTTATTCATTTTTCCGTTTCTAAATAGGATTTAGAATGGCCGGTATAGCTGATTTTCTAGATTCTCTGATTGGCGGATTCGATCTGATTTGCTATTCGTTAGCAATCGGCAGTCTATTCTGGGGAGTTTTTGTGTTGCGCCCGTGGCAATCGCCGCGTCAGTTCCCGACTGACCAGCGGCATACACACCGTCCCTGGCAATCGCCGCGTCAGTTCCCGACTGACCAGCGGCATACACACCGTCCCTGGCAATCGCCGCGTCAGTTCCCGACTGACCAGCGGCATACACACCGTCCCTGGCAATATCAAGACGGATACTCGGAGGTATTACTGCAAAGAACCATCACCCTTTTATACAAAGGCGGCTATTGGTTGGCGGCTGCTCAGCTCTTCAAAATCATTCTTAAAGTATGGTTGATGGCCGCCGTCCTTGAACGATCGCCGTTTCCCGAATTCGCGGAAACCACACAATTCATAGGCGGTATCGTACGCACAATACTGACGCTATTTTTGGCAACTTACTGCCATCAATACCTCAGCAAAAACCCTTTCTCCAAACAACACTGGATAACGGCCTGCATCGTAGCTTTGCCAATGATTATTTCCGGCGCATGGCTAGTACATGGCGCAGGGCGTTTTGAGAACAAATTTCTCTTAATGTCATTGACAGTCATCCATCAACTGGCCGCAGCAGCCTGGATCGGCGGAATTTTTCAACTGGTCAACCTTTGGCTGTTACGTATCAACAAACAAGTTCCCGCCGAATTATGGCCATTATTGCTTAAGCGTTTCACTACCTTCGGCATTGCCTCAGTTTCGATGATCCTAATCTCAGGCTTACCAATTGCATTGCAATATATCGACACTTGGAACGGCCTGATCGGCACAGGCTACGGCAATTTATTGCTGGTAAAAATCGTCTTACTGGCTATCGCTTTGGGTTTTGCCTGGTTAAATAAAAGCGCCGTTTTGGAGTTCGGAATTTCCGGAAACAATCACGCCTTAAATAACCGCGTTCCTTATTACATTGAGGCAGAAACCTTTGTTCTCGTTACGTTGTTGTTTACCGCCGCCAGCTTAGCTTCTCAACCACCGGCTATCGATATTCCAGGCCTGACGGCAAGCTGGCAGGAAGTTCTAAACACCTTTAGCCCGCAAATACCACAAACAAGCTCCCCTACGCATACCGATTTAATTGCCGGCGAAGCGGGACGTGTCGCCATTGTCGGCCAAGTCCCTTCCCTCGCCGCAACCGAATGGTCGAACTATAACCATAACATCGCCGGTATTTTCCTGACGGTAATGAGTTTCTTTGCGATGCTATCTTATGTTAAGAAACCCGGATTCGAACATTTCAGATACTGGCCGCTGGGCTTTGTCGGACTGGGTATTTTCCTGTTTTTCCGTAGCGATGCAGAAACTTGGCCTTTAGGGCCGATAGGTTTTTGGGAAAGCACGTTTAATAACGGCGAAGTATTACAGCACCGGATTGCGACGTTGCTGGTATTTGTCCTCGGCATTATGGAACTTTGCGCTAGAATAACCAAAAATCCGCACAGCAAACTCCCGTTTGTTTTTCCGTTGCTGGCGGCTTTTGGCGGTTTAATGCTGCTGACCCATTCACATGTAGGCTTTCAAGCCAAAAGTGCATTCCTTATCCAGGTCGGCCACACCACAATGGGAATTTTTTCTCTCATTCTGGCGTGCGGTCGCTGGCTGGAGTTGAAATTGGATAAACCAGACAAAGATATCACCAGGGATGGTGTGTATGCCGCAAGCTTGTCGGGAGCAAGCGCGGCGATCACCAGGGATGGTGTGTATACCGCAAGCCTGCCGGGAGCAGGCTCGGTAATTGCCGGTTTTATTTCTGTTGCCGCCCTATTTCAGATTGGCATTATCCTGATGTTTTATCGCGAACCTCTTTATTAATATGAATACAATACATAACTACCCATTGCTCAAAGACATCAACACTCCAGCCGATGTGCGCAAACTGTCGAAAAGCCAGCTTAAACCTTTAGCAAAAGAGCTACGCGAATTCTTAACCCATACCGTAAGCATTTCCGGCGGTCATTTTTCCGCAGGACTAGGTACAGTTGAATTAACTGTAGCCTTGCATTATGTGTTCAACACGCCCTCCGATCAGCTGGTTTGGGATGTCGGCCACCAGGCTTATCCGCACAAAATCCTGACCGGACGCAAAGAACGGATGACCACCATTCGTACTCTAGATGGGGTCTCGGCGTTTCCCAATCGGGCGGAGAGCGAATACGATGCGTTCGGCGTCGGCCATTCCAGCACCTCGATCAGCGCGGCCTTAGGCATGGCGATTGCTTCGGAATTAAAAGGCGAAGACAAGAAAATGGTCGCCATTATAGGCGACGGCAGCATCACCGGCGGCATGGCGTTTGAAGCGATGAACCACGCGGGTGCTCTGGATGCCAACCTACTGGTAATCCTGAACGATAACGATATGTCTATCTCACCGCCAGTCGGTGCAATGAATAATTACCTGAGCAAAATTTTATCCAGCAAATTCTATTCGTCGATGCGCGAAGGCAGCAAAAAGGCCTTAAGCAGCATGCCAAGCGTCTGGGAACTCGCGCGACGCACCGAAGAGCACATGAAAGGCATGGTCGTTCCAGGCACCCTGTTTGAGGAACTGGGCTTTAACTATATAGGCCCGATAGACGGACACGACATTGACATGCTGGTATCCACACTGGAAAACCTGAAAGATATTTCCGGACCGCGTTTTTTACATATCGTCACTCAAAAAGGCAAAGGCTACGCGCCAGCCGAGAAAGATCCGTTGGCCTATCATGGCGTACCGGCTTTCGATCCCAGCAAAGACTGCCTGCCAAAATCCGCACCCTCCCCGCATCCGACTTACACCGAAGTGTTCGGCGAATGGCTCTGCGATATGGCAGCACAAGACGAACGCCTATTGGGCATTACTCCCGCTATGCGCGAAGGTTCCGGACTGGTCAAATTTTCACAGTGTTACCCAAAACGCTATTTCGATGTTGCGATTGCCGAACAACACGCGGTAACGCTGGCCGCAGGACAAGCTTGTCAAGGCGCAAAACCGGTGGTGGCAATTTATTCGACATTCCTGCAACGGGCTTACGACCAGATGATTCATGATGTCGCCATCCAAAACCTGGATGTGTTGTTTGCACTGGATCGCGCCGGTTTAGTCGGCCCCGACGGCCCAACCCATGCCGGCAGTTTCGATTACAGCTACATGCGCTGCATTCCCAACATGCTGGTCATGGCCCCTGCCGACGAAAACGAATGCAGGCAAATGCTCTATACCGGCTTTATACATGTAGGCCCGGCATCTGTGCGTTATCCGCGCGGCAAAGGCCCCGGCGTTGCAGTCAATAAGACCATGACAGCATTGCCGATAGGTAAAGCCGAAGTACGACATCAAGGCAGCCGCATCGCCATACTGGCTTGGGGCAGCATGGTAACTCCATCTATGGAAGCGGGCAAACAGCTAAACGCCACCGTCGTCAACATGCGCTTTGTGAAGCCTATCGATACCGAACTGGTACTTGAATTAGCCAAAAGCCACGACGTGCTGATCACTGTCGAAGAAAACGTACTCGCTGGTGGTGCCGGCAGCGCCGTCAACGACTTCCTGCAAGCGCAGCAAATCCTGATGCCGGTGTTGAATATCGGCCTGCCGGACAGCTTTGTCGAGCAAGGCACCCGAGAGGAACTGCTGGCGTTGTGCAGCTTGGACATTCAAGGGATTCTTGCTCAGGTTGAGAAATTTTGCGCGTAGATACACAGTCGTAACAACCAAACAAAAAGGGCGGCCCATTGGTCGCCCTTTTTTTATATCTACCTTAGCCCTCGGCACGTTTAAAACAACATTTACGAAACCCTAAAAATATGACACAGTATTACACGGTGTCATAGCCATTGAGAATATAGGCATAGATAAGTTATTAGACGAATGCCGACATTTTGCAGAGTGGTATCAACAACTAAGCAATTTTAAGACATGTTAACAATCCTTCAACTCCCCGTCCTAAACGACAACTACATTTACCTCCTGCACGACCCAATATCGGGCGAAACCGCTGCTGTAGACCCTGCTGTTGCACAACCGGTTTTGGGTATTCTAGAGCAACAGGACTGGCGGCTAACCACTATCCTGAATACCCATCACCATTCCGATCATGTCGGCGGCAACCTGGAGCTGAAACAAAAAACCGGCTGTACCATTATTGCGCCCCTTTCAGACCAGCATAGAATCCCCGGCATAGATCGCGGCGTTGTTGACGGCGATGCGATAACGCTCGGAAAGCATACCGCCAAGGTCATCTCGACGCCCGGTCACACCAGCGGCCATGTGGTTTATCATTTTGCTGACGACAACACGCTGTTTTGCGGAGACACCTTGTTTGTAATGGGCTGCGGTCGGTTGTTTGAAGGCTCAGCGGAACAGATGTGGCATTCGTTGCAGAAATTGAAAGCGTTGCCCGCATCAACCCAAATCTATTGCGCCCATGAATACACGCAAGCCAATGGCCGGTTTGCGTTAACGGTAGATCCAGATAACCGGCAGCTACAGCAACGAATGGAGGTCATCAATCAGCTGAGATCAAAGCACTTGCCAACAGTGCCATCAACAATAGAGCAGGAACTGGCGACCAATCCGTTTTTCAGGGAAGACAGTTTGGCGTTGCAGGAAACGATTAAAATGGTCAGTAAAAAACCAGTTGAGATTTTTGCGGAAGTCAGGCGGTTGAAGGATTGTTTTTAGTTGCGTGACTCCACGCAACTTGTCAATCCCGACAGGGATTGACAAAATTGACGATGGGACAATTTGTGTAATATTTAAAAGCCTAACCCTTAGGCCTCATATGCGGAAACAACAGTACATCGCGGATTGACGGCGCATCGGCAAATAACATGACCAGTCGGTCGATACCGATGCCCTCGCCTGCTGTCGGCGGCATGCCGTGCTCCAGCGCGACGATATAGTCAGCATCGAAGTGCATCGCTTCATCGTCGCCGGCTTCTTTTTCTTCGACCTGTTTTTGGAAACGTGCTGCCTGATCTTCAGCATCGTTTAGCTCGGTAAAGCCGTTGGCTATTTCCCGTCCGCCGACAAAGAATTCGAAACGATCGGTAACATGCGGGTCATCATCATTACGTCTGGCCAACGGTGAAACTTCAACCGGATACGCAGTGATAAAAGTCGGGTTCATCAATCGACTTTCTACGGTTTTCTCGAATATCTCGATCTGAATTTTACCCAAACCATAACCGTCTTTAATTTGAATATTCAGCTTATTAGCCACTTCAACGGCGGCTTCTCGGGTGGCGATATTTTCCGCCGTTAGCTCCGGATTAAAGTGCAGTATCGACTCGACCACCGTCATCCGGTCAAACGGCTTGCCGAAATCGTATTGTTCGCCTTGATAAGTAATCTCGGTTTGTCCCAGCACTTCTATAGCAACACCGCGCAACATGGCCTCGGTTAGATCCATTAAATCGCCATATTCCGCATAAGCCTGGTAAAACTCCAGCATAGTGAACTCAGGATTATGACGCGTCGACAATCCTTCGTTGCGAAAGTTGCGGTTGATTTCAAACACCCGTTCAAAACCGCCGACTACCAGACGCTTTAAATACAATTCCGGTGCGATACGCAGATACAGATCCATGTCCAATGCGTTATGAAAAGTGGTAAACGGACGCGCCGTTGCTCCGCCTGGAATCATCTGCATCATCGGCGTTTCAACTTCCAGGAAGTTCCGGTCGATCAAGAACTGACGGATATAGGCAACCACTTTGGAACGAATCAAAAAGGTGTTGCGAGATTGCTCGCTCATAATCAAATCAAGATAACGCTGGCGGTATTTGATTTCCTGATCGGCGATGCCGTGGAATTTTTCCGGCAACGGGCGTAAAGCTTTGGTCAGCAAGCGTATATCGTCAACCTTGACGCTCAGTTCGCCGGTCTGGGTTTTAAACAACACGCCTTCCGCGCCGACGATGTCGCCGATGTCCCATTTTTTGAACTGTTCGTTGTAAAAGCTTTCGGGCAATGCATCGCGGGTCACATACAACTGCATCTTGCCGGACATATCCTGAATATGCGCAAAACTGGCTTTACCCATCACCCGCCGGGTCATCATTCGCCCAGCCAGTTTTACCCGCAAGGGTTCTGCTTCGAGCTCTTCCTTGGATTTTTCGCCATATTCGGCCAGCAGTTCGCCTGCAACGACATTACGGCGAAAATCGGTAGGAAACGCAATACCGCCGTTTTCGCGCAACTCGTTTAATTTGCTGCGGCGTTGTTTGATTTGTTCTTGTTCGTCTAGTTGAGTTTCGGACATGAGGATATTAAATGTGATTAAAATTATTAGCTTGTGGGAGTTAGTTAAAATTATTTATACAAATTGAGATAAATAATAAATATTATTGTAATTTTGAATACAGACGTCCAAATCTATGTTTTTATTAAACTCCAGTTTTTTATGCCTTGTAATTCCTTTTTCCGGCGTTATTCTATCAATTCGAAATAAAATTCCTTTGTAGTGCAAATTGTCTTTATTTAAATCCGATAAATCGGATTGACACAGCCTTATTCTATCGATGACAAATTGAAAAAATAACTTACCTGCCCGAAGTTGTTTTAAATATCCAGTGCTGTTTTTTGATTTTAACTCTATTAAAAACACATACACCTGATTACCATTTTGATACACTAAAATATAATCATTCTTAGTACAAAGTCCATTTATCGAAGAGTTGAAAAATGGAAATACAGCGTCAGCCCCGGATAGTTTATCTTTATCAAAGCTAAAACAAGAAAAATTATCAGCATTCTTTAGTTTAATATCGACAGATAAATTTTCTTTCTCTTCAATGAGGCGTAACGTGTTTTTGTCGCCTTTTACAAGTGGAAAATGAAAGTCTTCAGAGATCACTCGATTTAATAAATTAGGAATAGACCGCATTAATCATTTAACTCCTTTGCATCCTGCATCGCATAATAAATTTCATTAGATGATTTATTTAGATTATTAATCACAGCATCAAAAGTTTCTGCAATAACGCCTTCTTCATCATCCAATACCATAGGCGTTATTTTTTTCTCATCAAACAAATAAGCAGAAACTTGTTTACCCGCTAATAATTCATTGTCCTGATAACCGTATTTTTTTTGTAAGTCTGCTGCGCCGGGAAAATCCTTTTTTAACATAATTAAATTATTTAACTCACGCACAAAATAATCGCTGTGCGTACTGACAACAACCTTTAAACCAGCGTTAACCAATTGAGCTAAAACCCGAGCTACTTGACGTTGATTATCGGGGTGCAAATTAAGCTCAGGCTCGTCAATCATTAAATAGTCACCCGTTTTAGCTAAGTGCTCTAAATAAAAAACCAAACCAAAAAGAGTTTTAACGGTTGAAGAGCTAAAGTGTAGCGGTAGTTTGTTTTTGCTGTCAGCTGGAAGAAAAAACACATTGCCAAAATCATCAACTTTATATTTCCCGCCCAATACATTTTTTTCTAGTGCTTGGGCATATTCAGAATAATTACTAACCTCTATTTGGTCACTACCAATGCGGTTAAGAAACTGCATGTAATTCTTAACGGGCTCAGCATAGCGTGACTTTAAAACGTCATTTAACAAGTGCATTGGGTTAACATTATCATTTTGCGCTTGTTGCACCAATAAATTACGGATACTAAATAATTCCTTGAAAAAGAGATTTATTCCGGCTCTTTCGGCAGGCAACAAGAAAGAATGATTCTCAAAGCCGCAGTCAAAAAACATGATTTCAACTAATCTTTCTGAAATAAAGAATTGTAAAATCCTATCTTCTAACCTATCTATCTTATCCAAAGTTAGTTGAATTTTTCCGCTATCTACATTTAACGTGAGCTTCCATGAATTAAATAAATCTTTCCTGGAATAAGAGAAACTTTCGCTATGTTTGATTTTTTTTTCTATTTCATCGTGAGAGAAGTCCAATTTTACTTTTGTATTCGAAAACTCACTGGCTGTTACGCCAAATAAGTTAGGCAGATAATCCTTAAATAGTTCTTCAATATGCCTAATAATTTCTCCCTGATGCTCAGCAATAATTCCCGCTATGTCTAAGGTATAACTTCCCTCTTGCTTGAGCTTATCAATAATAGGCTTAACAAAATCAAAACTAAAATTTAATTGATTATCCAACAAACCATAAAGGGAATACATGACATAAGTTTTCCCTGAATTATTCTTCCCACAAAACAAGGTAAAGTCATTCAGTTCAATACCTCCCTTATCAATGCCGCCTAGATTTTCAAAATCAATTTTCATTTTTTACTCTATTTGAGTTATAGGCCGCTCTTCAAACTAGCCTCAATAAACTGATCCAAATCGCCGTCCAGAACCGCCTGGGTGTTGCCGGTTTCCACGCTGGTGCGCAAATCCTTGATCCGCGACTGATCCAGCACATAAGACCGAATCTGGCTGCCCCAGCCGATGTCCGACTTGGTGTCTTCCAATGCCTGTTGTGTTTCGCTACGCTTGCGCATTTCCAACTCGTACAATTTGGCTTTCAATTGCTTCATCGCGGTATCGCGGTTTTTATGCTGCGAGCGGTCACTTTGGCATTGCACGACGATGCCGGTCGGGTTGTGGGTCATACGCACGGCCGATTCGGTTTTATTGATATGCTGACCGCCCGCGCCACTGGCACGATAAACATCGATTCGAATATCTGCGGGATTGATGTCGATGTCTATATCGTCGTCGATTTCCGGCGATACGAATACCGACGCAAACGAGGTATGGCGACGATTGCCCGAATCGAACGGCGATTTCCTGACCAAGCGATGCACGCCGGTTTCGGTACGCAACCAGCCGAACGCATATTCACCTTCGAATTTGATGGTAGCGCTCTTGATGCCGGCCACGTCGCCTTGAGATTCTTCAATCAATTCAGTTTTAAAGCCTTTTTGTTCCCCCCAACGCAAATACATACGCTCGATAATCGATGCCCAATCCTGAGCTTCGGTGCCGCCGGAGCCGGACTGTATGTCCAAAAAGGCATTATTGGCATCCATTTGCCCGGAAAACATGCGGCGAAACTCCAATTCTGCAACTCTTTTTTCAAAGTGCTTCAGATCTTCAACGACAGTTTCAACTGTGTCTTCGTCATCTTCTTCGACCGCCATCAACAACAGTTCTTCGGCATCGGCAAGGCCGCGTTCCAAGTCATTAATGGTATTAACGATAACTTCCAGCTGACCGCGCTCTTTACCTAAAGCCTGCGCTTCTTCCGGGTTATCCCAAATTTTCGGGTTTTCCAGTTCCCTTAAAACTTCGACTAAACGTTCGCTCTTAAGGTCGAAGTCAAAGATACCTCCTAAGGGCATCGCCACGGCTTTTTAAGTCGGCTATTGTGTTTTTGATCGGATTTATTTCTTGCATGAGGTATATTTAACCAGTGACAGTCAAGACCAACTTATGAAAGCCGGTCGATGAATACTTTAAACAGGGAGTGATTATAAACCATAAGCCGAGGCTGTTCATCCCGAGTTATCTGCTTAATACGGTTGAAGTAACGCCATTAAGACAATCACGCGTTATTAATCGACTGAAAAACTGACCCGCATTCCCAATTCCAAATCCAGTTGCTTTTCTGCACGGCCTTTATTCACCGCAATTTCGACCAAGCCACTGGAATTTTTATACCAAAAAGCCTGTTGCTCTTGAACAGAACCGAAGGTATCGGCCTGCTTGATTGCAAACCCGTTGACGATTAAAGTCTTGCCAGCGTAGGTTTCGTGGTAGCGCAAACCGGTCATCGCATTGCCGTAATAATCGAAATAGATTAGCTCTGCCAAATCTTCAGGCCAATCGTTTAAATCATTCCGCTCGAATGCCCGCAATAAGTCATCAGCCGCATCGATAGCCAGCTTTGCAGCAACCGGGGCGAATATATCCCTGCCGTGAAAACTCATCGAGCATTGTTCCGGTTTCCAGGTAATTTCCGACCATTGGCTGTGTTGTGCCCGAACAGCCACCGTATTCAATAAGCCGTTATCCGGCCCGACAAAGATTTGTCCGTCAGCCTGTAAAACTACGGCTCTGCGCTCGCCGCCGACGCCTGGATCAACTACGGCGAGAAAAATGCTGTTTTCAGGGAAACTGTGCCGCAATGCGGCCAATAGATAGGAGCTTAATCGGGGATCGGCGCTCGGGGCGTTACTCACTAGATTGATGACCGGCACATTTGGCGCAATCTCTCGCAGCACCGATTCCATTTGCCCGACATATGGCCCGGACGGGCCAAAATCGGTAAACAGGACGATGCAGGTCACTGCGCCAGCACATCTAAACCGGCATTCGCCGCGTCAGTTCCCGACTGGCTAGCGGCATGCACACCATCCCTGGCGATCGCCGAACCTGCTCCCGGCAGGTTTACGGCATACACACCATCCCTGGCGATAAATGTCATAGCCTGTTCTTCAACGGCTTGCTGGCTGCGGGTTAGCCCGGCAAAGTCAAATAACTGCGTATCGGCCAACTGTGAAGGCGCGACATTTTGCAGGCTGGTAAAGATGGTTTCCAAGCGCCCAGGAAACTGTTTATCCCAGGTTTTTAACATGACTTTCATGGCTTGGCGTTGCAGATTTTCCTGCGAGCCGCACAAGTTGCAGGGAATAATCGGGTAATTTTTAAATACCGCCAGCCGTTCTATGTCTTTTTCGCGGGTGTATGCCAGAGGTCGGATGATGATATTTTTCTTATCGTCGCTTAGCAACTTGGGCGGCATCGCTTTTAATTTTCCGCCGTAAAAGATATTCAGGAAAAAAGTTTCCAAAATGTCGTCGCGATGATGGCCCAAGGCTATTTTAGTAACATTATTGGCCTCGGCATATCCGTATAAGGTGCCGCGCCGCAAGCGCGAACAAAGCCCGCAAGTGGTGTTGCCCTCGGGGATTACCCGCTTGACGATGCTGTAGGTGTCTTTTTCGATAATATGATACGGTACGCCCAGCGATGTCAGATATTCGGGCAACACATGTTCGGGAAAACCGGGTTGCTTTTGATCCAGATTGACCGCGATCAGTTCGAATTCGACTGGTGCGGTTTTTTGCAAGTGCATCAAAATATCCAGCAACGTGAACGAATCCTTGCCACCGGACAAGCACACCATGATTTTGTCGCCGTTTTCGATCATGTTGTAGTCGGCAATCGCATCGCCGACCGTGTGCCGCAATTTCTTTTGCAGCTTATTAAATTGGGTTCTGAATTTTTGGTTTGGATCTGACATGGTCAGAGATATGAAGTATTTGAGAGAAAAAATGCGGGGCTCGAATACTCGAACCCCGATAAACAACACGTTAGCTGTTATAACGCTGAAAGATAAGTGTCGCGTTGGTTCCGCCGAATCCGAAGCTGTTCGACATAATGGTGTTTAACGTGATGTTGTCTTTACGTTCACGCACGATCGGAATGCCTGCTGCACCCGGATCAAGCTGGGTGATGTTAGCCGATGCGCTGAGGAAGTTTTCTTCCATCATTAACAACGAGTAAATAGCCTCATTAACACCCGCCGCCCCTAAAGCATGACCGGTCAGCGATTTTGTGGAACTGACTAACGGCACATCGTCCTGTCCGAACACGTTACGCAAGGCTTCAAGCTCCCTAGTATCGCCGACAGGCGTACTGGTGCCGTGGGCATTGATATAATCGATCTTGCTGTCGCCGATAGTCGCCATGGCCTGCTGCATGCAACGCACCGCGCCCTCCCCTGAGGGTTGCACCATATCGTAACCGTCGGAGGTCGCGCCGTAACCGGTCAATTCGGCATAGATTTTCGCGCCACGGGCTTTGGCATGTTCCAGTTCTTCAATCACCAAAACACCGCCGCCGCCGGAGATCACAAAACCGTCACGGGTTTCATCGTAGGGTCTCGATGCTGTGCTTGGCGTGTCGTTGTATTTGGATGACAAAGCGCCCATTGCGTCAAACAACATCGACATGCTCCAGTGTACTTCTTCACCGCCACCCGCAAACACCACATCCTGCTTGCCCATTTGAATCAATTCCATCGCATGGCCGATACAGTGAGCACTGGTTGCGCACGCCGAACTGATGGTGTAATTGACGCCTTTGATTTTATAAGGTGTCGCCAAACAGGCAGTATTGGTGCTGGACATGCTTCTTGGCACCATATAAGGGCCAACTTTTTTGATGCCTTTTTCGCGTAAAATATCGGCCGCTTCAACAATGTTCGAAGTTGAGGGACCGCCCGACCCCATCACCAAGCCGGTTCTGAAATTTGATACGTCTGACTCCTCCAAACCTGAGTCGTCAATCGCTTGCTGCATAGCAATATAATTAAACGCTGCACCATCGCCCATAAAACGTTTAATTTTACGGTCAATGAATTCATCTAAGTCAATATTGATAGGCCCGTGAACATGACTACGGAACCCCATGTCCTTATAAACGTCTGCAAAAACGATTCCTGAACTGCCTTCTTTTAGGGAATCGACAACCTCTTTTCGGTTATTCCCTATGCTGGAAACAATGCCTAAACCGGTTACTACGACTCTTTTCATTACTTGTGCCTCTAAAAATCTTGTGTGGAAGTAAATAGACCAACTCGTAAATCGGTTGCCTCATAAATCACCTTGCCATCGACTTCCATGGTGGCATCAGCAATACCCATGACCAACTTCCGCATAATCACTCTTTTTAAATTGATGCGATAAATCACTTTTTTAGCGGTGGGCAGGACTTGTCCGGTAAATTTAACTTCACCTACGCCCAAAGCGCGTCCTTTACCAGGACCACCCATCCAGCACAAATAAAAACCGACCATCTGCCACATCGCATCCAGCCCCAAACAACCAGGCATCACCGGGTCGCCCTGAAAATGACAATCGAAAAACCATAAATCCGGCGTTATATCCAGTTCAGCAACAATCTCTCCTTTACCATATGCGCCCCCCTCATCCGTAATAAGGGTAATACGATCCATCATCAACATAGGTGGCAAAGGTAATTGCGCATTGTTCGGCCCGTACAGTTCTCCCCTGCCGGACATCAACAACTCTTCGCGAGTAAAACTGTGCTGTTTCGCCATATTCTTTATATACCTTGCGTAGTTATTATTATTCTAAACTGTGCATTATCTAACAGAGCTCAAAAAAAATCAGCTCAATTTTTAGCCGGGCAGCACATCAAGCATCAATTCCTTCATCTTCAAGCCCTTTTTTTGGATCAGTTGTTGATAAATAATTGCGTAAGATAACACTGACGCGACATATTTCCTGGTTTCTTTATAAGGGATAGTTTCCACCCAGATGTCAGCAGGCATGGCTACCGCTTTCGGCAACCATTTTGCGACTCGCCCCGGTCCTGCATTATAAGCGGCTACAGCCAAGGCAAAGTGCCCATGAAACCGATTTAGTAGTTTCTTATAATAAAAAGCACCATATTTGACATTAGTATCGGAATTAAACAGACTTTGCTCCGACTGCCATTTTTCTTTTAATTCACGGGCTATCTGCATACCGGTTTTCGGCATAATTTGCATTAAACCGCGCGCGCCGGCGGATGACTTGGCATCTTTATTGAAGATGCTTTCCTGCCTAATCAGGCCGAAAACAATCGCCGGATCAAGATTTTGCCGATAGGCATTGTTATGAACCTGATTCGAATAATAAACCGGAAAGCGTAACGCCAAATCATCCCAATAATCGGCTTTAACCAAGGTAATAATGGCAATTTTATCCCAATGCCAAAGCTGCGCCAATTTAGCTGCAACCCTGCGCCGTTCTTTACTCAGTTTTCTTACCGCATACCACCATTGCCGTTCGGCTTCTGCGTCCCTGTTCAGTTCTTTAAACTCCCGAGCAACTTTAAAATCGTTTTCATTTGCCATATCGTCAAGTTCATTTTCCGCCAAAGAAACCGGATTATTAGAAAATTGATAAGGTTTCTGGACATTATCAGCGGCTAAAAATCCATAAAAACTTCGGTCTTCAGCGAGCTTAGTAAAAGCTTCCTTTGCCTGCACTGTGTTCCCGGTTTTCTCCAGTGCTCTGGCTTGCCAATATTGCCATTTTGGATCCTGCCGTTCCTCAACCGTCAATCCCGTCAGCGCCTCAGCAATATGCTGCCAATTTTGCTCCAGTAACGCAGCCCTGACTTTCCACTCATTGACTTCTGCATCGACAGCAGCCAATTGGCTTAGACGGCGATAGGCACCTTCACTTCGATTGTGCGCCATTCCAAGCGCGAGACGCCGCTCCAGTTGCAGGACAATCTGATTATCTATCTGAAACGATTGTTTTCCGGCATCCCAAAGCCTAATGGCCAAACTCAAATCGGATTTTGCCAACCGACCTACGCCATGAGCAAACAATCGTCCCATTTGTCCATTCAAAAAACCGCTATTTTCGATTAGAGTCGGGGTTTGATGAACCCGCAACCAAACATCGGCAATATTCTGATCTGCTTTAGTCATTAATCGGCGCACATATTCAGCCAAAGAGACATTATTTTTACTCAGCGCCAACTCAAATCGCTGCCAAATCAGATCCGACGTAAAATATGGCGATGCCATCAATACCGACCACAGCGGATCGCATTCTTGCGGCAACGAGTCTCCAGTAACCCACAGACGTTTGGCTCCATTTAACGCCAGCTGTTTTTTACCTGTCTTATAGACTGCCAGCTTGTACTGACACTCAATTGCCGTATTGGAGGTTGCTTGATAATGCAGTATGAAGTCACTCCAACGCTCATTCTTAGCTAGGTAATCCAGCCATTTAGATCGCAATAATCCTGCGTACCGCGTTTCTTTATTGGACGTTAAAAAAGCTAAAACCTGACTGGTTTGTTGTAAATTATCCTTTAACCACAAATATTGCAGATAGGGGTATAAGGGATAGTCGATTAAGGCGGCACTGGCTTGCATGAATGCAACATTATTACCTTGTGCCAGCAGTTTTTCAGCCAGCAAAAAATCATTTCTTTGCTGGCTGAGCGTATTGCCAAGTACGGTGCCGGAAAAAAAAACCAGACACAACAACACTTTTCCACGCAGGTATTTCATATTTCACTCACAGTAAATATATTCCTAAAGACGATTCAGACAGATATAATCAAACGTTCATAAACATCCCTATCAAATCCCGTGCAATCAAAACAGGCTACGCAATATTATAACTGGAACACTATTTACAAAATTGCTTTAGAACACAAAAAAGAACTGATTAGCTCTCATTTTATCGCCATTCTAGCCACCATTGCCAGTGTTCCAGTGCCGTTGCTGATGCCGTTACTGGTCGACGAAGTACTCTTGCACAAACCCGGCATTATCATTCAAACCATTAACCAGCTGTTTCCTGTAGCTTGGCAAATCCCCATTCTGTATATCGGCGTTGTATTGCTAATCAGTGTTGTGCTACGCATTATTGCGATCATTTTCAACATCATTCAGTCGCGCCAATTTTCCTGCATAGCCAAAGACATCGTTTTTCGCATCCGCACCGACCTAATCGGGCATTTGCAAAACATTTCCATGTCTGAATACGAAAGCCTGGGGACCGGTACCGTGGTGACACATCTGGTCAAAGACCTGGATACCATCGACACCTTTATCGGCACCACCGTCAGCAAACTACTGGTAGCCAGCCTGACCATTATCGGTACCGCAGTCATTCTATTATGGATGCATTGGCAATTGGGTTTATTTATTCTGCTGCTAAATCCCGTCGTCATTTATTTCACCCGCGTTATCGGCTCTCGCGTCAAAGACCTAAAATCAAAGGAAAACTCCGCTTTTGAAGTTTTCCAGCAATCACTGACCGAAACGCTGGAAGCCATCCATCAAATACGCGCCAGCAACCGCGAGAAACATTATTGCCGGCAACTCATCGAATCGGCCCAATCGGTAAAGGATTTTTCCACCGCATTCGCATGGAAAAGCGATGCAGCATCCCGCTTGAGTTTTCTGGTGTTCCTATTCGGCTTCGACATATTTCGCGCCTCAGCGATGCTGATGGTATTTTATTCCGACCTCAGCATCGGGCAAATGTTGGCGGTATTCGGTTATCTGTGGTTTATGATGGCTCCGGTACAGGAAATACTCAGCATTCAATACGCCTTTTATGCCGCCAAAGCCGCATTAGTTCGTATCAACCGACTTAATGCGCTGAAACAGGAGCCGCATTATCCTCATCTGGAAAACCCGTTTTTAAATAAAAAAACCGTTTCCCTACGCGTAGAAAATCTGCATTTTAGCTACAGCGAAGAAAAAGTACTCGACGGCATCCAACTGAAAATCGAAGCCGGTGACAAAGTTGCGTTGGTCGGTGCCAGCGGCGGCGGTAAATCGACACTGATCCAAACCCTGATCGGTCTATACCCACCCGACCAAGGCCAGATTTATTACGACGAAGTCGCCATTGACCGGATCGGTTTGGAAGTAGTCCGCGAAAATGTCGTCACCGTCCTGCAACACCCTACCCTGTTTAACGACACCATCCGCGCCAACCTGACCATGGGCAAACCGGCAACAGATGCCGTGTTATGGAATGCACTGGCTATTGCCCAATTAACAGACGTCGTAGAGGATCTGGCTCAAGGACTGGATACCGTCGTAGGACGACTGGGCATGCGACTTTCCGGCGGCCAGCGCCAACGCATGGCCATTGCCAGAATGATCGTCGCTAATCCCAAAGTAGTGATATTGGATGAAGCCACCTCGGCGCTGGACAGCGAAACAGAGCACAAACTCCATCAGGCACTGGCAGAATTCTTACAAGGCCGCACCACAATCATTATCGCTCATCGCCTGAGCGCCGTTAAACAGGCAGACCATGTTTATGTTTTTGAGCAGGGAAAAATCTGCGAACATGGACAACATGAAACCTTACTCAATCAAAATGGGCTTTATGCAAAACTTTATGGCGAGTATCAGTAAGAGCTGAATAAACACTCTCTATAAAGTTAATTTACAGCCTAGTATTTCCTTAAATCCCCCTTGATTTTTGAGTAATAAAATGGACTGACAACACACTTAAAATTCGCCGCTGCTTTGCGACTTGTTATAAAAAACGCCTTTTTAAGACTTTTTCATGCTTAATCAATCGTGTAGCGATACCGGTAGATTCGCGTTACAATCCCTCACTCATCCACAATGCTTGCAGTAATGTGGCCTAACTTCATACCTTTTCAGTATTTTTTAAAATTTGGAGGATGCTAAATGAACTATAAAATAATTATTGCCTTACTGGTTTTATCTTTTTTTTCCGGAACCACAATGGCCTTAAACGATAGCGAATGGATTTATAAAGAAAAACAAGAAAGCCTCAAATCTACGCCAGGCTGCCAATCAAAAGAGGCTGCTATTGAGAAAGCGCAAAGTCCTTACCGAGTAAAAAAATATGCCCAACTAATTTGCCAATATGAGGGCTATGGCTGGACGCTTTCGGAAGTTACCGATCACGGCACCACACTATGCGATGAATGTGGAGGAGACGACAAAGGCAAATACAGTTGTTACCTGTCTAATGTTACAGTTCAATGTAAAACGATTAAACGCAGCTGGTAAATACTTTTACCTGGATTCATCCTACATGGCTATTCCTAATAGCCATGTAGGATAAAGCCGTTTAATTTTGCAAATAAACAACCAAGACGCTTCCCAAACCTTTTGAAAGGACTCATCATCCTAAAAAAATCATTTAATCCACGAAAAACACAAAAAGCACGAAAATATTCAAAGAGATACCAAGTTGTAGATCGTCACCCAAAGGGTGAATGACTGCGTAATACAACAGACTGATTTCTTTCGTGTCTTTCGTGCTTTTCGTGGACTAACTGCGGTTTTTAGGATCATACGAACTAAGCCCATCCATGAGTATCCTATTGGGGTATAATTCGACTTGCCAAAGCGCATTATTTACTCTTTTATATCCCCCATATGCCAGAAAACTACGACCTGCACTGCCACTCAACCGCCTCTGACGGCGCTTTATCGCCAACTGCATTAGTGCAACGGGCTTATGAACACGGCGTTACTTCGCTGGCCTTAACCGACCACGATACGGTATCAGGACTCAACGAGGCAAAGTCCGCCGCAACCGCAGTTGGCATTAATTTAATACCCGGCATAGAGCTATCAACCAGCTGGCAAAATAAATGTTTTCACATTGTCGGACTGGGTATTAATCCTGACTATCCGCCGTTACGCGAGGCCACCCGTAACCTGCAACTCATGCGTACCGAACGCGCCGAAAAAATTGCTGATAAGCTGGAAAAAAAACGCATACCCGGCGCACTGGAAGCCGTTCAAAAAGCCGCCGGAGACGGCATGATTACTCGCAGCCATTTCGCCGACTTTCTACTGTCGCAATTTCATGTATCCACCCAGCAGGAAGCTTTCGACCGCTATCTGGGTGCAGGCAAAGCCGCTTTTGTTTCAACAACCTGGACTGACATGGAGCTTGCGATAAACTGGATCACCCAATCCGGCGGTATTGCGGTATT
>JADHTX010000024.1 GCA_016784875.1 Methylobacter sp. | reverse complement strand
GGATAGCATAGCACAAGATTATTGGCTATAAAAATGCTATAAAATGGGCAAAAAAAGTAAGTTTTTTTAAAAGTATCGAGTATGTAGCTATTTATAATGCATTTTTTTAAAATACAGTGTATTAAAATGATTTAGCTGCTTTTATGCAACAGACTATTCACGTATAAGCCTATAATTAAAATGGTTTTTTGCCGGGAAAATCAGGGTAACAGTGAAGATTGCTCCGAGTTATTGATAAAAGAGAGGTTTTTATGCCGTATTTAAAGTTAACAACCAATGTTGCGATTAGTAAAGAACAGGTTCCAAAGTTATTAAACCAATTTTCGCAACTGTTAGTCAAAGAAACCGGTAAGCCGGAGCGATATGTCATGGTTGAGTTGGCGGGCGATAAAGACATGCTATTCGGGGGCGGTAGCGAATCGTTAGCTTTTGCTGAATGTAAAAGTATCGGTCTTGGCGCAGAACAAGCCAAGTCGCTTTCGGCTTCTATCTGCCAATTGTTGGCAAGCGAGTTACAGATTTCGGCGGAGCGTGTTTATATAGAGTTTAGCAACTGCCCAGCTGATTTTTGGGGCTGGAATGGATCGACCTTTGGATAAATGTGTCGATTCGCACATATATTCTCCTTCGAAATTTAGTATAGTGAGCTGCATTGACGGTATTGATTTTAATGCGCTTCAGCAATTTTCTCATGTTTCAGTACCTTGCTACCGACAAAAATTAACTCGCTATCATTTTCTCAACCGTAACCGTGCGAAGTATATCTCGTCGTTATTTACGTCGGGTAAGTTTATGCGCAGCTTTGGATTATTACACCTAAAAAACATAAAGGCGACCACGGTCGCCTTTCGATTGCTTGAAGCGCCTACTTTTTCTGCACTCCTACTTCACAAAGCAGCTTTTTTCTGCAGATTGTTCTGCTTCTTTTAGACGTTTTCTTAAATCTTTGGACTGAGTTGGGTCGCGCATAGCCGCACCGGCATCGCCCGTTTGGCCTTTACTTAAATAAGAAAAGGTTTTTGCCGCTTCGTATTCGGCAAAGCTCAGTTTTTCGGCAATTTTATCGATTTTACAACCGCAGGCATATTGGCTGATATAGGTCAGGCCGCCGTGTTGGGCAACGCAGTTTAGGACGTAGTCGACGCGGTCGCGGGTAGGGTAATCGCTAACGAATGGTGCCGATTCGGTTTGTGCCGTCGGCTTTTCCGGTTCCATGGCGCAACCTGAAATGATGGTGACTAAAGCAAAGCTTAATATGGCGGGTGAGTGTTGAATTTTCATGGATGATTTTTTTATTCCTATAAGTCAGAAAGTGAAAAAGTATGCGCGGCTTGCAAAAAACAACAGGCTTGCGAGAATAGCCTATCGGTTGAACAATGTTGATCATTACCCACGTCAATTAAAAGCTTACCATTATGAACAGTCAAACAAAAGTAGCCGGTGTTATTCTTGCCGGTGGTCGGGCTAGGCGTATGAATAATCAGGATAAAGGACTGGTGAAGTTTAAAGGCCGTCCGATGGTTAGTTATGCCTTAGCCGCGCTAGCTCCAGTTGTGGATTATGTTTTCATCAATGCCAATCGGAATATCGAGCAATACCGGCAATTCGGATGTCCGGTGATTAGCGATCAAACCGATAGTTTTGACGGCCCTTTGGCTGGCGTTTTAACGGCCATGATTCATGCCAATGCGGATGTGCTGGTGGTCTTGCCCTGCGACTCGCCGTTCATTAAAACGGAGCATCTGCAAAAGTTATTATCTGTCCGCGCCGACAATAATGCCGATGTTGCGGTTGCTTTTGATGGGGTTAGGATGCATCCGGTTTTTTTTGCGGTAAAGACTGCATTGCGAGCCAGTCTGCAAGATTACTTGGCTAGCGATCAACGTAAAGTGGGGGCATGGCTAGCACAGCAGAATTTTGTGCTGGTGGAGTTTCGTCATCAGCCTGAAATATTCAGTAACATTAATACGATGGACGAATTATCTATGCTGGAGGAAACTAACCGATTCAGTTAGAATCGATCGAGGTCATTCCAGATAAGTGAACGATAAGTATATTTTTTCGCTGTATTTAATTTGGAGTAGTAACAGAATTAGTGATCAAGAAGACTGTGTCATTAACCATGGACTTGGTTTCTTGTCGCTATCATGATGTTCAGATGTCGCATGTAAAGGAAATTTAAAGAACAATGAGTAGATTGTTTTCGCTTGGTATTACTCTGATGAGTCGATTGAATGACATCGGAAAATTCACAGTGTTGGGATTAATATACTTTGTTGCGATTAGTGTCCCAGCGTGTAGCCTTTATGTGAATCTAGGTCAGGTTGTTCGTGCTTCGCAGCGACAACTGGAAGGCATTGAATCGATTAAGCCTATTTCCAAGGTTGTGCAATTGATGCAACAGCACCGAGGGTTATCTGCCGGGGTTCGCAGCGGTAATGAAGTAATGCGTGTTCAACGGGATGGTAAGGGAATTGAAGTCGCTGATGCCTTCAATACTACAGAGAAACAATTACCTGTCGATTTGATTTCGAGTGATGATTGGGCGCGTATTCAAACCGATTGGAATCGCTTGCAAAAACAGTGGGCTCGTTGGGCAGTGGACAAAGATTTCGCCGCACATACCGATTTGATCGATCGGATGCAGCAATTTGAGGTGCGTGTCGCGGATGATTATGGGCTGACTTATGACCAGGATATCGATACGTTCTACCTGATTGATACAACTATCAATATATTGCCGTTAGCGCTTGAGCGGCTCGGACAGATACGCGACTTAGGTACCGGATTGCTGGCCAGTAAGCAAATCTCGGAACATCAGAAAGCCGAGATAACTGCACTGATTGCTGAAATTCGTCATACGCTTAAGTTTTTAACGATTAACCTTGAGAAAGCCGGTCGATTCAATCCTGAAATTCAGTATGAGTTACTGGATGCAAGCAGGAATATAGCCGATTCGGCATACCGGATTGTCGATCTTGTGCAGTCGGATATTGTCACCGGTCATTTCGTTACAATGCCGGAAGACTTTTTTAAGATGACCGCAACCGTTATCGACAGCGGCTACCGTCAAATGGTTCAGACTTTGTTGCCTAAGACGGAGTCATTGATTACGGCGCGTATTCAACGTACAGAAAATGAATTGTGGATTAGTGTCGTAATTGCTTTGCTGTTGTTAGTGGCGGTGCACTATTTCCTGATTGGTATTTATTATGCAATGACCGGCAGACTCCAGTCGCAAAGCCGTTCGCCAGGGTGGGGCGGTGGCGATAAGAGTGGGCGTATTGGTGACACACTCGGTCAGATCGGCGATAGGTCCATTGAAATGGCTGATGGTTTTAATACATTACTTGCAGCTCAACTAGAAAATAAAGCCGGTGAAACAAAGCTACGCTCAATCATTGATTCTTCTCCGGTTCCGATGGTATTTAATGATGATCAACAAAATATCACTTTCCTGAATTCTGCGTTTATTCAAGCCTTCGGCTATACATTAGAAGATATTCCAACCTTGGCCGATTGGTGGGCAAAGGCTAGTCCTGATCCTGAGTACCGGAAGTGGCTGGCGGCTACATGGCAAACTACACTGGAAACAGTGTTGCATGATGAAAGTCAGTTTAATCCTATAGAACTCAATATACGCTGTCACAGCGGATCGACTAAAACGGTGCTGGCAAATGCCTCATCCATTCAACAATCATTGGGAGGGGTTCATCTGGTTGTGTTATACGACATCAGTGAACGCAAAAAGACTGAGCAGAAGTTACGGGAGCGTGAGGCGCGTTATCGGGCGGTAACTTATTCTGCCGGCGATGCCATTATTACTGCCGATCATGCAGGAAATATTATTGGCTGGAATCGAGGGGCTGAGGCCATCTTCGGCTACTCGGAAGCAGAGGTTAGCGGACAAGCATTGACTCAGTTGATGCCGTATCGATACCGCGATCAACATCTTATCGGTATGAATAGGGTGTTATCTGGAGGAATATCGCATATTAACGGTAAAAGCCTTGAATTGGCTGGGCTACGGAAGGACGGGAATGAATTTCCGCTGGAACTTTCATTGGCAAAGTGGGAGTCTTCTGAAGGTTGGTTCGTTACCGGCATTATTCGCGACATTACCGAGCGCAAGCAAGCCGAAGCCGATCTCCGAATCGCCGCGATTGCTTTTGAAACCCAGGGAGCTATGTTCATTACGGATGCCAATCAAGTTATTCTCAAGGTCAATCAGGCATTTACCCGAATCACCGGTTACAGTGCAGAAGAGTCTGTCGGTCAGACTCCAGCATTACTTAAGTCGGGGCATCAGGATGCACAGTTTTACCAGGAAATGTGGGAAAACTTGGATCGTGACGGGTACTGGCAATCAGAAATCTGGAACCGACGCAAGTGCGGCGATGTTTATCCTGAACGAATTACGATTACTGCTGTAGTCAATGCCGAGGGCAATGTGGTTAATTACATTGCCGCATTTGACGATATTTCGCAGCACAAAAAAGCCGAGGAAACCATTCACGATCTGGTTTTTTATGACACACTTACCAAGTTGCCTAATCGTCGCCTACTATTGGAGCGCTTAAAACACAGTATTGAAGTGGAACGTCGTGACGGCAAACAGCTGGCCTTGATGATGCTGGATTTGGATTGCTTCAAAATGGTTAATGATAGTTTGGGACATTTGGCCGGTGACGAATTACTGCAACAAGTCGCTACAAGAATAGCTACGCGGTTGCGTAAAGTCGATATTGTTGCCAGGTTGCGTAAGGTTGACTTACTCGCTCGCTTGGGTGGCGATGAATTTATCATGCTGCTGGAAGATATTACGCATACGGAAGATGCCGGGCGAGTGGCTGAACAGATTATCGCTATTTTAAGTAAGCCTTTTAATTTAAGTCAGAGTGATGAGGTGCATATTACGGCTAGCGTTGGTATCAGTTTATATCCTCAGCATGGCGATAATCCTCAAGCCTTGATCAGTTATGCCGATGCAGCGTTGCACAAGGCCAAAGCTGAGGGGCGCGGTTGCTTTGCTTATTATTCCGAAGACCTGACTCTGGCCGCTCGGAAGCGTATCGCTTTGGAATTTCGGTTACGCAAAGCCATCGAGCAACAAGAATTGCGGGTTTTCTATCAACCGCAGATAGATATAGGCACTGGACGCATTATCGGTGCTGAAGCGTTAGTGCGCTGGCAAGACCCTATTGAAGGTTTGATTTCGCCAGACCATTTTATTCCTTTAGCTGAAGAGACCGGTCTGATTTTGGAAATTGGTGCATGGGTATTACGTGAAACCTGTTTACAAGGCAGGCTATGGCTGGATGAGGGTTTGCCGCCGTTAACGTTAGCGGTCAATGTCTCTGCTCATCAGTTTCGTCGATCCGATGTCAATGCGCTGGTTACTACAGTGCTACGTGAAACCGGCTTTCCGGCAGAGCAACTGGAGCTGGAAATGACCGAAAGTGGGCTGATGGAGAGTCAGAGTAAAGTTATGGCGCTTCTGAATAATTTACGCTCCCAAGGGGTGCGTTTTGCCATTGACGACTTTGGCACCGGTTATTCGTCATTAGCCTATCTCAAACATTTTTCTCTGGACTTGTTGAAAATAGATAAGAGTTTTATCGATGATATTCCTCATCAGCAAGATGATATGGAAATTGCCGCTACGATTATTGCTATGGGACATATGCTGGGCTTTAAAGTTTTGGCAGAAGGTGTAGAGACGGCTGAGCAACTGGCTTTTTTGCAGGATAAAGGTTGTGATATGTACCAAGGTTATTTCAAAAGTAAACCAGTGCCGGCGGATGTGTTTGTTGAGTTATTGTGGGCGCAAGCTTGATAGCGACAGCTCCATGGTAAAGATTAGATGAATTTAGCTGAGGCGTTACATGCATCAATTACTGCTTTTGCCCAGACGTTCCATTTTATAGTGTGTAGCCGTCTAATCAGTGTTCTATTTTTTATTATTGAATAGTTGGCGAATACTTATGTGACTTTAAGTGCGATAGCTCCTGCTTAAAGCGCGATACGTTACTGCTGAAATATCTATTTTCCGGTATAATTTTCAATATTTTTAACTCAGGGTATAGATGTTATGTCGGAAATCAATAAAGTTGTCTTGGCTTATTCTGGAGGTCTGGATACTTCCGTTATTCTCAAATGGTTGCAGGATGTTTATGACTGTGAAGTCGTTACCTTTACGGCTGATTTGGGTCAGGGCGAAGAGGTAGAGCCTGCGCGAGCCAAAGCACAAGCGATGGGCATTAAAGATATTTACATCGAGGATTTGCGTGAGGATTTTGCGCGTGATTATGTTTTTCCGATGTTCCGTGCTAATACGATTTACGAAGGTGAATATTTGCTGGGCACATCGATTGCCCGTCCTTTAATTGCCAAGCGTTTGATTGAGATCGCTAATGAAACCGGTGCGAATGCGATTTCACATGGAGCAACCGGCAAGGGTAACGATCAAGTTCGTTTTGAATTAGGCGCTTACGCATTGCGTCCGGATATACATGTCATTTCTCCTTGGCGCGAATGGGATTTAACCTCTCGTCAAACATTGCTGGCTTATGCTGAAAAGCATAATATTCCTGTGGAAATGAAAAAAGGTAAAACCTCGCCTTATTCGATGGATGCCAATTTACTGCATATTTCTTACGAAGGCCGAGTTTTGGAAGATCCCTGGGCGGAGCCTGAAGAGGATATGTGGCGCTGGACGGTTTCGCCCGAATCCGCTCCCGATCAAGCCACTTATATTGAGTTGACTTACCGTCAAGGGGATATTGTTGCGATTGATGATGTGCCTTGCACTCCTGCGACAGTTTTGGAACAGTTAAACAAGGTTGCCGGGGCTAATGGTATCGGTCGTTTGGATATCGTGGAAAATCGGTATGTCGGTATGAAATCGCGCGGTTGTTATGAAACACCCGCTGGTACGATAATGTTGAAAGCACATCGTGCGATTGAGTCATTAACATTGGATAGGGAAGTGGCGCATTTAAAGGATGAGCTTATGCCGCGTTACGCTTCTTTAATCTATAACGGCTACTGGTGGAGTCCTGAACGAGAAATGATGCAAACCATGATTGATGCGTCTCAGGCTAACGTTAACGGCAAGGTCAGGCTTAAGCTTTATAAGGGTAATGTCGTCGTAGTCGGTCGCGCTTCCGATACCGACAGCTTGTTTGACGAAAGTATTGCAACCTTTGAGGATGATGGTGGTGCTTATAATCAAAAGGATGCTGAGGGTTTTATTAAATTGAATGCGCTAAGAATGAGAATAGCCGCAGCCAAGCGTTTAAGCTAATGCTTTGTAGGGGCAACCCTTGTTGCGGTTTGCCCCATTTTGTACAGGGATGCATTTAAATAAAAATACGGAATTTGTGCGTTAAACTTGTATAATCGCGAGTCAGGTAGCGCGACTACCCACATGCTTTGTTGTGAATAATAATTGTTCGGTCAGGTTGGTTTCCATAGGTTCCTGGTTCGAGGGGAAGTAGTTAATGAGCGATATAGATAAGATAAATTCAGAAGTGGAGACCTTGTACCCCAATGCCTCTACGGTTCTGCAAAGTATACCTTCGCATCATACATTAATGAAAGTTAACAGGCTGCTGCTGGCTATAGTTTGTTCCTTGATGGCTGTTGTTTTAATTGCGGGCTTTTTTTTATTCCCGAGCGACAGTTTTATAACTAGATACAAAAATGCTACTGCTACCGAGACCTATGCAGCTGAGATGAATCCCGTGTTGTCTGCTGAAGTTAATGCCCTGAAAGGCCAGTTGGTCGGATTGGTCAGCGGTTCAATTGAAAGCAAATTAAATGCATTGGAAGAGAGTATTCGGATAGGATCAATGTCTAGTTCTATAGGTACCATCGAAGACTTGAAAAAGGATCTTAAAGCTCTCCGTTCTTATTCGGAGCCTGTTAAGAAAGGAAAGGTGGTTATCTCTAATGAGCAGTTAATGCAGGAAATGTCCCAATTAAAGCAGCTGATTTATTTAAGTCTTGCTTCTTGTGGGCTGATGCTGGCAGCAGTTGCGGGTATTTGGATTAAAAATCGTAATCGCTTGCCTTACAAAGAAACCAAAACAAGTTATTTGGGTAAAGATTAGTTTTTTGTAATCATTTTTTGGATATAAAAAAGCCGCCCCATTTAGAGAGTGGGGCGGCTTTTTTGTGTTTACCGAGCAGGATTTATTTTCCGCCCAGATATTTATACAAAGCGTCAACAGCTTGATCTTCGCCGTACCCAGCTTTAACAACGGCTGCATTTTTCATGATTTCAGCGATAGCTTTGGGCATGCCGCCTTTGCCTTCTTGAAGAACTTTTTCAAATTGTCCTCTGTCCAGTGTTCCTGCTTTAATTAGAGCGGATAACTGCGGGTTTGAAGCAATATCGTGGCAAGTGCCGCAACCGCGACCGAACGCGCGATCATAAATTTTCTTACCGACATCGCTGGCTTCGTCGGCAAATACTTGTCCACTTAAAGTGATTAAAGCAATACCTGCTAATGTAGCTAATGTTTTTTTCATATTGACCTCTCTTGGTAGTAAAAAAAGAACTGCTGTTTCTTCTGGAAGAAAAAAACAATTCGATTAAAAGTTAAACCGGGAAAGCATAGGGAATTTGCCGAGAAAATTCAATTGTTTTATTAATTTATTTTCGTTGGATATTATTATTAATTAACGGGTGTGAATAATAGCTGAATGCATAGGCGAAATAAAACTATCCAAACCGGACCTAATTTCTTCGGCTCAACTTATACTTCGCCCGGCCACGGTTGCGGATTCCTAGGGGCTGATTTTATGCCGATAGCAGCGTTGCTAAAACAGTTTCATAGCTTGCTATGCGCCTGTTTTAGCGCCTTGCTATCGACAAAAATCAACTCGCTATCATTTCCTCAACCGTAACCGTGCGAAGTATAGCTAGAAAGAGCTTTGTCGAAGATGTAGAGTGGGCAGGCATTTTGAACCTCGTCCGGAAAAAACTGTCGTTTGAGCTGGCTTATTCCAGGCTGGTTTGAAACCATTTTAGCTTATCATGCAAAGTTACTACCGTGCCGATAATAATCAGGGTAGGCGGCTTGATGTTTTGATCCGCTATCTTGCTTGGTAATGTTGATAGTGTGCCGGTAATCACCCGTTGGTTGGTCGTGGTTCCTTGCTGGACAATAGCGATAGGTAAATCTTTGGGACTGCCGTGCGCAATTAAAGACTGGCAGATTTTTTCGAGCCCGACCAGTCCCATATAGATGACAATGGTTTGATTAGGTGCTGCAAGCTGCGTCCAGTTTAAATTGATAGAGTTATCTTTCAGGTGGCCGGTAACGAAGGTGCAGGATTGTGCATGATCCCTATGGGTCAGCGGAATGCCGGCATAGGTTGCACAGCCTGAAGCGGCAGTAATGCCCGGAACTACCTGAAAATTAATCCCCTGCTGCATCAATGTTTCAATTTCTTCTCCGCCCCGACCAAAGATGAACGGATCGCCGCCTTTTAGGCGCACCACCCGCTTTCCTGCTTTAGCTAGGTCGGCAAGTAGGGTGTTAATGGATTCTTGCGGTAGCGCATGATTTTGCCGCTGTTTGCCGACATAAATTTTTTCTGCATCCCGCCGCGCTAAATCGATAATTTCCGGGGATACCAATCGGTCGTAAACAATTACATCGGCCTGCTGCATCAACCGTAGCGCGCGAAAAGTTAATAAATCCGCTGCGCCGGGGCCTGCACCAACTAGGTAGACTTCGCCTGGGTTAGTGGACTGTTCTTGCTCCAGCAGGGTTTGCTCCAATTGCCGTTCAGCTTCTTGATCCTTGCCGGAGAAGATCAATTCAGCGACAGAGCCTTGTAATATGTTCTCCCAGAAAATTCTACGTTGTGCAGGTTGTTTAATGTGCTGCTTTACTTTATCTCTGAATTTATCAGCCAGGTCGGCAAGACGACCATAGCTGGGAGGAATAACGCTTTCTATTTTAGCTCTGAGCAATCGGGCTAATACCGGTGCGGCTCCCCCGGAGGATACGGCCGCAAGTATTGGCGAGCGGTCGATAATAGCCGGAAAAATAAAGCTGCAAAGCGCGGGATTATCCACCACATTAACCGGAATATTTTGTTCATTAGCCGTTTTTGCAACCAGGCTATTGGTTTCTGCATTATCAGTCGCCGATACCACCAGCCTGAATTTGCCGAGATCGACCGGGTCGAAGGCTTTTTGTAATAGCGTTAATTGATGCGTCGCTTGCAGGTTCATTACCGTGGGGCTTATTTCGTTGGCAATTACCGTGATTTTTGCACCGGCTCGCACCAATAATTCAATTTTCCGGGCGGCGATTTCGCCTGCACCGACAACTAGGCAAGCCTGGTCTTTAAGATTTAAAAATACCGGGAAATAATCCATTTAGTTATGATGATTCTTGGATTTAAAAGAGGATGGTATTATAAGCGTACCAAACTTAGTTGAGAAAATTTAAAAGCACATGATCGAATTTAATTTGGAAGTTGATGCTAGCGGTTTAAATTGCCCATTACCTTTATTGCGCCTGAAAAAAGCCCTGATGGGCATGTCCAGTGGAGAGGTCGTCAAAGTGATAGCCACCGATCCTGCGGCACATTTGGATTTTGGCGTTTATTCGGACCAGACCGGGCACCAAATCGTGCAATTGATAAAAGAATCCGGTAAGCAGATTTTTTATTTTAAAAAAAAATAGCCTCGGAATAAGTTTCTTAAGCCTATTTAAAGTCCTCCGGTTTCGTTCTTCGGGATAGTTTTGTCGAAGTGTGTAACATGGAGTGATGTTTCTGGCGAGAGACAGGGGTGTAATTGTCGGACAGGCAGCATGAGGCTAAGCAATGTTAGCTGTATGCTGCGATTTGTTTGATTTTAAATGGATTTTTTCTTAAGTTGTCAAGTGTGGGACGCTTGCCTGTCCGGCTTTGATAACTTATTTCCAAATGCTGACAATATTGGTGAAGTCATCGGTCCATGGCTTCATGTCGAAATATAAGGGCATTTTCTGCCATTTTCCGAGACGGCTTAAGCGTAGCGGTTCCAGTGTTTCTGCATGTTTTGCCATAACTACCCAGTCTGTCGCAACAACTAGTGGAATGTTTTGTTGCGGTTTAAATTCCTGAATCAGTGAGGCCAAGTGCAAGGCTTCTGCATTAATCGATAATACTTTTTTCAGCGATAAATGACGGTTGGTCATGTGAAATGCCAGGATGCCGTTGGGTTTTAATTTTTTGAAATAGAGTTCAAGTGCTTCTTTGGTCAACAGGTGGGTCGGTACCGAGTCGGAACTGAACGCATCCATAATTAATAAATCGAAATGTTGATCAGGCTCTTTTTCCAGTGATAAACGGGCGTCGCCGATACGCATTTCGGCATTGGGGGTGCACTGACTCAGGTAGCTAAAATAGGCAGGGTTGCCGGCAATGTCTACGACTAACGGATCGATTTCGTATAGTGTCCAGTTTTGTTGGTCTTTGGCATAACAGGCTAAGGCTCCCGCGCCCAGTCCGACTACACCAATATTCCAAGTTTGATCATTATTGTCGTATTCTTTAAACAACTGTCCCATAGGTCCAGGGCGGCTGTAATAGGTCAGCGGTATTCGGCTTAAGTTTGCAGCCAAGCGTTGCGCTCCATGTTTGGTCGTGCCATGAAATAATTCATGGTAGCCTTCAGGCTTGCCTTGCTCATCGGTTAACACCGCCTCACGCACGGCTAGTACCCCAAAAAAGGTACGTTGCTGATAAAGCGTATGAGAGGATAAGCCGTGCAAACTGAGCGCCAGGAATATGATGACTCCATTCATAAGCGCGTAGCCGACAGGACGCGCTCTGAGTAGATAGGTCAAAATGGTTAAGCCTATTAGGCTGATGACGATGATGTCGAAATGCTGGAGTAAATCAGCGACGCGGGTTTGGATAATAATTCCGGCAATGACTAGTAGGACGGGGGCTATTATTTGCAGTAGTGGAGAAATCATGCCGGATTGTCCTGCCCGACACCCTTCGGGTAAATGCAAATTTGCTCCCGGCAAATTTGTCATTCGTCCAGGGCGCAACATTAACGCGGCAATAATCATTAGCGGATATTCATACACGGCATTGAATATAAACGGTGCAACAAAGGTGTTGAACATGCCGCCTAACATGCCCGCAAACGACATGATCAAATAGAAAGTGGTTAAGTGCCGGGTATGCGGTCTTCGTTTAGCCAGTTCGCCGTGACACACCATCACCGCAAAGAAAAAAGCGATTAAGTGGAAAATCAAATAGGCCCAATAAGGTAAATCCGCCGGATTAATGAATGCGTAGGCGATAAACGGCAACAGGAATATCGGTTGCAATTTCACCATTAAGGGATGGATTTTGTCGTTCCATTTGGAAAAAACGATTACAAAAGACAATAAATAGATTGTTAGCGGGATAATCCATAGTAACGGTACGGAGGCAATATCGGTGCTGATGAAGTTGGTCAGGCCCAGTAGTAGGCTGGATGGTACAAAGGCGAGAGCCAGCCAATGCAATTTGGTGGCAAGGCTGAGGTTATTTTTGTTGGAAATGACATTTACATCTTCATGCGGCTCGGTTATGGGTCGGCTTTTCCATAGCACGAAAGCGCAGGTGGCAATCAATAGGCAAAGTAGCAGATAGCCGATACTCCAGTAGCTTTTCTGGTTAGCGAGTCCGATATTGGGTTCCAATAAGAAGGGGTAGCTCAGCAACGCAATCAGACTGCCGGTGTTGCTTGCTGCATAGAGATAATAAGGGTCATGGCTGGTATGGTGGCCGACATGAGCGAACCATTTTTGAATCAGCGGCGCGGTCGTGGAAACCACGAAAAAAGGTAGGCCGATAGCCAGAAATAGTGTCCAGAGTAGCCAGAAGGTCGGGTTGCTATCTGTCGGTGGGGTAGTGTTTTCAGGCAAAGCTAAAGGCAATGCCAAAAAGCTGAGCAGTATCAGTGCTGTATGGATTTGGATTTGGCGGTGCTGGCTGTAGCGCGTAGATAGATAGTGGGCATAAAGATAACCTAAAAACAAAATACTCTGGTAAAACACCATGCAGGTGTTCCAGACGGCGGGCGATCCGCCCAGTAGCGGTAACAAAATCTTTCCGAATAGTGGTTGCAGTACAAACATCAGTGACGCGCTGGTAAATAAGGTCGCGGCAAATAGGAAGATCATGGATAAATTGCGGTTAGGTGCGGCTTCTGAATGGTGGCTCATTATTTTTATAGGTAGCCGTTGTGGCTTTTAATTTTTAATGGGCTAATGATAAAGCATTTGTAGGTGTATGGGGCAGTTGAAAATAACCAAGAGTTAAAAAAGGCGTTTTAATTGATACGAGTTGATACGGATTTTTGATGTGCTGGACGGGAATTTGCAATCCCATCCAGCAGGCTTTTCTACAACGATCCGAAATAAGCTGCTAATGCTTTAAAATCCGCTTCGGTCAGAGTGGCGGTAATCGCTTGCATCGTTCCACTTTTACGCGAGCCTCCCTTGAAAGCTTTTAACTGTTGTTCCAGGTATTCAGGATGTTGCCCGGCAAGCCTTGGAAACTGGCCGTTACCTTGAGCAGTGGCGCCATGACATCCTAGGCACATGCTTGCTTTGGATTTGCCGACTTTAATTAATTCTGGATCGCCTCCGCTGGTCTTAGTCGGTTTTTGGCTGGAAAAATAAGCGGCAAGGTTATTGATGTCTTCATTACTCATGCTGGTCGACATCTGATTCATCATGACATTGATGCGCTCTCCCGTCTTGAAAGCTTTGAGTTGGTTGACTAGGTAGGTCGATTGCTGTGCCGCTAGGTTGGGCCATTGAGCGTTGCTACTGTTGCCTTTTTGACCATGACAGTTGGCGCAGGGCTCCGCTTTTTGTTCGCCGGCCGCGCTATCAGCGGCCGAAACCGGTGCCGTTAAAAATACAACCAGGAAAAAAGATAAGATAAGGGACTGTTGTAGTGAGTTCATGGTTCACCTCTAGCAAGGGTTGGCTATCTATTAGACGGGCTATCGAAAGGATTTTCCTTTTAGATAGGAGGATCACTATACAACCAAAAAGAAAACTTGATAATAAAAAGTTAAGGGGAGGTGAGGGCTTTACTTCGGAAAAGCTCGGTTGTCCTAATTGTGCTAAAAGAAGAGAGGCTTATGATTGATGATTAAAAGGAAGGTGAATTATCGGTGTGTTGTTCGCAGGATAAGTGGTCAATAAATGACTATGTTCAGGGTTCCTGAACATAGTAAAAATTGTCTTTATTTTACAATGCGTAAAGCGGGCTTGGCTGTCGGTTTTTTTATCGGCTGCGGCGGTTCGTCGTCACCATCATTGTCTTCCTGGTCGAAGATCATGCCTTTGCCATTTTCTTTAGCGTAGATTGCCAATACTGCTGTTATTGGTGTGGCAATATGCATGGGTTTTCCGCTAAATCGGGCATTAAATTCAATTTCATCGTTGCCGAGAGAAAGTCCATGTATTGCTTCCGGTCGTATATTCAAAACGATTTTTCCGTCTTCAATAAATTCGGTCGGTAATATTGCTCGGGTATCTTCCGCATCTACAAGCAGATGCGGCGTCAAGTTGTTGTCAATAATCCATTCGTAAATTGAACGAATTAGATAAGGCTTTAGAGAAGTCATGTTGCTAAGGTTTTATTTTAAGGGTTCAATCATTTCTTTTTCAGCTTCGCTCAGGCTGCGTTTAAATGCGGCTCTGTTGAATATGCGTTGTGCATAATTGGTGATTGCTTCGCTGGGTGTCGATATGTCAATGCCTATGCTGGGTAGACGCCATAATAAAGGTGCGATGACGCAGTCTATCAGTGAAAATTCATCGCTCATAAAATAAGGTCTGGCGGCAAATATAGGCTCAGCAGACAATATGCTCTCCCGAAGCATTTTTTTTGCGCGAGCTGATTTTTTTTCACCGGAAAATAGAATTTCATCCAGCAACTGATACCAGTCTTGATCAATGCGCTTGATCAGCATTCTGGCATTTGCCCGTGAAACCGGATCCATTTGGTGTAACGGAGGGTGCGGAAAACGTTCGTCCAGATATTCCATGATGATGCGCGAGTCATAAAGAACTAAATCGCGTTCAATCAGAGTCGGTGATGTACCGTTCGGATTAAGCTCAAGTAAATCCTCAGGCGGATCAGTCGGTTCATAATATTCAATGTCTGCGACAACTCCTTTCTCGTGTAAAACAAAGCGTGCGCAATGGCTCATCGCGCATGATGGTGATGAGAAAAGCGTCATTACAGATTTACGAGTAATATTTGTCACGAATAACAACCTCTTTAAGACGTGTAGGGCGGTAAATAAAAGAGCATTATAACATGATTGGCGAGGTTTTTTATTTACAGTTATTGGGCGTTGGTTGCACTGATGGGTTGGGTCTGTCCTGAATGTGTCGCAAAGGTGTTTTAAGTGAGAGCGATGAGCTACCCTTCGGTAGCCCATCTCATTGCTCGGTTAATGATGCTTTACTCGCTTAAGAATTAATGGATATTTTTCCAGTATTCTTTTTTCAGCAGGTAAGCCACAACTAAAAACATCAAAATGTAAAATATCACATATTTTCCGATACGCTGTCTTTCAAGCTGCACCGGCTCACCGACATATACCAGAAAATTGACCAAGTCACTGACGAAAATGTCGAATTCTCCTTCGGACAATGTGCCCGGTTGTTTGAGAACTAAGTTGATATTTTCATCGCCCCAGAAGTTTTTTCTAGGTTCCGCATACTGCTCGCCTTGCAATTGCCAGAGCGGATTGGGCATAGCGGTATCCATGAAAATCAGGTTGTTTACCCCTCTAGGGCTTTTTGGATCAATATAGTAACTTTTTAAATAGCTGTACAGCCAATCCGCACCACGCGATCTGGCAATTAACGACAAATCGGGTGGTTGCGTACCAAACCATTTTTCCGAATCATGCTTGTTCATGGCGCTGTGGAGTTGGTCGTAGATGCTAGCTCCTTCTGGAGCAATATCTTTTAACATCTTTTTTTGATCGACATCGGTATCAAGGGCAATACGCAGGTAACGAATATGCTTGATTGAATGGCAGCCCAGACAATAAGTGACGAAGTGTTTCGCCCCCCGTTGCAATGAAGCATTGTTGGAAAGGTCAATATTCGCTTTTTGCAGCTCAATGCCTTCCGAGGCGGCAACCCCAAAAGACAGAAATAACAATAAAAGTAATGCTATTAAATTTTTCATATTAATCCAGACTCTCTTTTGCATTTTTTACAAACCGAATGATAACGTTTTTTATGCCTTCGGGATTAGGGCTTCTGGTAAAAAAAGAGCTTTTAAAAGCGGAATGACCAATTTCACTAGATACTGGTTTTAATACGGTAATTTCCTCAATTAAGGCAGGCAATTGTTCATCAAGGCTATGTATCGAGGTTAAGCGTTTTGGCACCGGCTTGGTTTTCTCCCACCGAGTATAAAGCGGCATTAATAGGAAGAAGCCGAAGTAGATCGCGCTAAAAATACGCGCAAATATGGTTGCTGTCGGCGTTGCCGGTTGAGTACCTAAATAGCCTAGAGCCAGAAAACTGATTACAAACAGGATCAACGCTTTTTTATAAATGCCGCCGCGGTAACGAATCGATTTGACCGGGCTGCGATCCAGCCAAGGTAGCAGGAACAATACGACTATTGCTCCGCCCATGCCGATAACGCCGGCAAATTTGTCGGGAATCGCTCTCAAAATGGCATAGAAAGGCGTAAAATACCAGACTGGTGCTATGTGCTCAGGGGTCTTCATAGGGTCAGCCGGAATAAAGTTGGCGGGCTCGAGAAAGTAACCGCCCATTTCAGGCATATAAAAAATCACCGTGGCGAAAAATAACATAAACACGCCCACACCGACCAGGTCTTTGACGGTGTAATAGGGATGGAACGGAATGCCGTCCACAGGATGCCCCCAAGGGTCTTTTGAATCCTTGATCTCAATGCCGTCAGGGTTGTTAGAGCCCACTTCATGCAAGGCGACAATGTGCAGAAACACCAGCATAACCAACGCTAGCGGCACCGCAATAACATGAAAGGCAAAGAATCGGTTCAGGGTAGCATCGGAAACCACATAGTCGCCTCTGAGCCACAATGACAAATCATCGCCGATCACTGGAATGGCGCTGAACAGGGAGATAATAACTTGAGCGCCCCAATAGGACATTTGCCCCCAAGGCAGCAGGTAGCCCATGAACGCTTCGGCCATCAGAGCCACAAACAACAGCATGCCGAAAATCCAGATCAGTTCTCGGGGATGCTTGAACGAACCGTAAAGCAAGCCCCTGAACATGTGCAGATAAACAACGATAAAAAAGGCCGATGAACCGGTCGAGTGCATATAGCGGATCAGCCAGCCCCAGTTTACATCGCGCATGATGTATTCTACTGAATCGAATGCCAGTTTGGCGTCCGGTTTGTAGTTCATCGTCAAAAAGATACCGGTCAGGATCTGGTTAACCAGCACCAGCAAAGCCAGTGAACCGAAGAAATACCAGAAATTGAAGTTTTTAGGCGCGTAATAATGCGCCATGTGTTCATTCCAGAGTTTGGTCAGCGGAAAACGCGCCAAAATCCATTCGTTACATTCAGTTATGCGGCTAGGTTTCATGCGCTTGCTTCCTCTTGAGCTTCACCAATAATCAACTGGGTATCAGTAATATAGCGATAAGGAGGGATTTCCAAATTGGTAGGTGCCGGTACTCCGCGATAAACGCGACCCGCCAGATCAAACCAGGATCCATGGCACGGACAGAAAAAACCGCCTTTCCATTTTTCACCAAGATCATTAGGGGCTATTTCAGGGCGAAACGTAGGGGAGCAGCCTAAATGGGTGCATAAACCCACGGCAACAAAAATTTCCGGCTTAATTGAGCGTACGGGGTTTTTGCTGGACTCCGGTTGTATCGATTCCAGGGAAAGGGGGTCTCTGAGTTCATTGTCCAGTGTTGGTAGTGTTTCAAGAACCTGAGGGGTTCTGTTGAGTATCCAAACCGGTTTTCCTCGCCATGCGACTCTGATTAACTGGCCGGATTCCATCTTGCTGATGTCAACTTCAACAGGAGCGCCGGCGGCCATGGCCTTGGCGCTAGGTTGCATTTGAGCAAGAAAAGGAACAGCTAAATAGCCAGTGCCGACTGCGCCAACCACAGACAAGGCCGTGGTTAGAAACTGGCGTTTGGACTGATCGACGCCTTTATTATTCATTATAGAACTCTCCTGATTAAGTCTGCGCTTCTTTACGAACGCATTATTTTCTAGCGCCAATATACCATTAGAGCTTATAAGATTTGAAGTGCTTATGCCGCCGGTTTAGGTATTTGTTCATTGTCAAAAAAAAAGTACTGCAAGATGTAATGCGCAAGCCTATGAAATTACAATAGATTGTTGCGTTATTGGGTGGCGATAATAGGGTTACATATTTTATATAAATGTAGTGTATTTGATCGCCGGATAAAGCTGTTTGATTCGATTTGACGCTGGACGAGTTCCAATTATGGCGTGTCCAGGCTTTTAATTAATGCATCGAGAAATGCTTTATTTTCATCCGGTTTACCGATAGTTACCCGCAAGCAATCGGCTAGAAATCCGCCTTGAGCGCTAAGGTTTTTAATTAGAACGCCTTGTTGTTTTATCGATTCAAAAATGTCGTTTGCCCTATTTTCGGGGGTTTTAAGAAGAATAAAATTTGCAGCACTGGGATATGCGGTAATACCTTTCAGCGCATTTAGGCGGTTAAAGACGACAGACCGTTCAGCGCAAATCCGTTGCGTTTGTTGATCGAACAAGACTTTATTGGATAGAGCAAAATCGGCGGTGATTTGGGTTAGGCTGTTAATATTATAGGGCAAGCGGATTTTATGCAGTTGTTCGATGATGTCCGGCGAACCTGCGATATAGCCAAGGCGTAAACCGGCCAGTCCCAGTTTCGATACGGTGCGCATCACTAACAGATTGTCATATTGCCCCAGATTGCCGATAAAACTGGCATCGGCAAAAGGCGCGTAGGCTTCATCAATGACTACCAAGCCCTTGGCTGTTTTTACGATGTCCAGAATTGACGCTTCGGAAAATAAATTTCCGGTAGGGTTGTTGGGGTAGGCCAAAAAAATAACCGAAGGCTGGTATTGTTCTATCGCAGACAGCATGGCCGGTAAATTCAGGTCAAAGTTGTCTGCTAGTAACGGAATGCCTCGATAGTCCAGTCCCAGGCATAGGCTCAATTGTCTATACATTACAAAGCCGGGAGCGGGGGCCAACACACAGGCACTGGAAGGCAGTGCCATTAACAGTAATTGAATGATCTCATCGGAACCGTTGCCAAGCAGCACATCGAACGGCTCGGGTATTTGGTTTAAGCGCTTGATGGTTGCAGTCAGTTGCCTGGCTTCCGGATCCGGATAGCGATTTAAGGGGCAGTCTTTCAAAGTTTCCAGCCATTTTGACTTGATGTCTTCAGGCCAGCTGTAAGGGTTCTCCATTGCATCCAGTTTAATCAAGCCTGTTGCGTCGCCAACCTTATAAGCAGACATGGACAGGACTTCTTTGCGGAAAAGCGAGGAAATTGGATTGGATTGTCTCATGTACAAGGTTAAGTCGATTTTAATAATTAGAAAAATGGAACACGGATCAGGTCGATAAAAATCCGTTTATCAGTGTCGTCTAGTGGGCATCTGCGTGAGTCGTATCTGCCGACTATACTTCGCACGGTTACGGTTGAGGAAATGATAGCGAGTTGATTTTTGTCGATAGCAAGGCGCTGAAACAGGCGCATAGCAAGCTATGAAACTGTTTCAGCAACGCGGCTATCGGCATAAAATCAGCCGCTAGGA
>JADHTX010000023.1 GCA_016784875.1 Methylobacter sp. | reverse complement strand
GGATGCTCCATGAATTGTTGATACACGTCGTCAATGGCTTTTTCGGTAAAGTCGATCTTTATCATGTCAGGTTTTGTGTTTAAATTTGAGTATTATACCCTCTTCATTTTCCGCAAATTTGACCGGTCTGAGTATAGCTAGATGTTGGGAAATGTTGCTTTGGCTGGTGCCAACTTGTTCGACAATTTGTTGTACGCAAATTGCATCATTACCCAGAATGCACAATATTTTTAAGCGTAATGGGTGCGACATTGCTTTTAAGCAATGAGCTGCTATTGCTATATTGGCATCGTCTGGGCTTGTGTGCTTGCCTTTAATTTTCATCGGTCTGCTTAATGTTTCTAGTTTATTGAATTTGATTAAAAAGAACCCGTGAAGAATTATTTATACACAACTGTTGTCAACGTGTATTAATATATTGACTATTTGATTAGGTAATTGGTTCAAGCCAAAATACAAAAATCCAGTTAATCTGGCAAAATAATACATCACTACGATCATTTTGTGTAATGAAGAATCAATATGGAGTACAAAAGTGATTTATTTCGTATGTGAACTAGTGATGCGGATTTTTTTTAGTATCGGGAGATAAAGATAAACATGTTTAATCGGCCAAAGCCTGTAGTATTGCTGATTCTTGACGGATTCGGTTACTCGTTGGACAAAGAAAATAATGCCATTGCAATGGCTAATACACCTTGTTGGGATCGGTTGCAGGCGTCATGTCCTATGACGCTACTCAATTGTTCCGGTGCTGACGTAGGATTGCCCGGCGGACAAATGGGTAATTCAGAAGTGGGACATGTTCATATAGGCACGGGGCGTTACGTTCCTCAGGACTTTACCAAGGTCAATGACGCAATAATTGACGGCAGTTTTTATTCTAACCCGGTTCTTTGTCGTGCCGTGGATCTTGCCAAGGAAAAAAACAAAGCCCTGCATATTATGGGTTTGCTTTCGCCGGGCGGTGTGCACAGTCATGAGGAACAGATTGCTGCCATGGTCGAGTTAGCCGCCAAGCGGGGGCTTGATAAAATTTATCTGCATGCCTTTTTGGATGGTCGAGATGTTCCACCCAAAAGCGCAATGGCATCCCTTGAATTGCTACAGGAAAAATTTGCGACGCTGGGTGTTGGTCGAATCGTTTCAATTGTCGGTCGTTTTTATGTGATGGACAGGGATAATCGCTGGGATAGGGTAAAGCTGGCTTATGACCTAATTGCAAAAGGCGAGTCTGAGTTTAGCGCGGATTCTGCACTACAGGGTTTAGCAGCAGCTTATGAGCGAGGTGAAACGGATGAATTCGTTTTGCCGACCGCTATTTTGGATGAAGAGCAAAAGTCGGTTGTTCTTGATCCAGAAGACTCAGTGGTGTTTATGAATTTTCGGGCAGATCGTGCCCGCGAGATTTCTTTGGCATTAACGTCAAAAACATTCGATGCATTTGATAGAAACCGTGCGCCTCACACAGGTTATTATTGTACGTTAACGGAATATCAGCAGGATTTCGATTATGATGTGGCCTATCCGCCCACTGACATAAAAAATGGTCTTGGCGAATATCTATCTAAGTTAGGTATGGCTCAATTGCGCTTGGCAGAAACTGAAAAATACGCCCATGTGACATTTTTTCTTAACGGTGGCATAGACGCAGCTTTTCCGGGAGAAGAACGGATATTGGTGCCTTCGCCCAAGGTTAGAACTTATGATTTGCAGCCGGAAATGAATGCGGCTGAGGTTACGGATCATTTAGTTGCGGCTATTACCGGCGGAAAATACGATGTTATTATCTGTAATTATGCTAATTGCGACATGGTCGGGCATACAGGGATAATAGATGCGGCAATTTTGGCGGTGGAAGCTGTCGACGCCTCATTGCAACGCGTAGTCGAGGCTTTAAATACAGTGGGTGGGCAAATGTTGATAACTGCCGATCATGGTAATATCGAGCAAATGGTGGACAAAAAAACTGGACAGCCGCATACCGCTCATACCATAAACCCAGTGCCTTTGGTTTATGTCGGTGGTGACCTGCCATTAGATGAAGGCGGTAGTTTGTCAGATTTAGCGCCAACAATTCTAGCTATGTTAGGGGTTGAGCAACCTGTTGAAATGACTGGTCGGTCGCTTATCAAGTTTGTTTGATCTGTGGATGAGAAAGAAGCTGATTTGTTGTTTTTTGTTGAGTGTATTCGTTCGTGAGGTGAATGCAGAGGTCTCAAGAAAAAGAGAAGAACTAAATCAAGTTCAGTCGAGCATTAAAGCGGCTAGCCAAAATAGACAGCGTATTCAGTTGCAAAAAAATACTTTAAACGCACAGTTGGGTGAAGTTGAGACACTCTATGGAAGGACGGCCGCTTTATTAAGGACATTGCAAGACCAGGTTGAGAAAAAGCGCCATAATTTGAGCGTAATTCAGCAGGAAATGCGTGAGTCTAAGATTGAAGTTGCTAGGGAAAATAAAGAATTAGCGGGTCAAATAAAAGCTGCCTATGCAATGGGGAAAAAAGAAAAATTGAAGCTTTTGCTTAATCAGCAAGATCCTGCATTATCGAGTCGAATGCTCGTGTATTACGATTATCTTAATAAGGCTCGACTGACAAAATTGGCGGCTATTTCGGAGTCTATGCGGCTTCTGGAACGATTAGATAAGCAACAACAGCATGAAACCGAGCTTTTAGAAAATGATCTAGAGCAAAGAAAGTCAGAGCAAATTGCCATAGATCGCGTTAGAAAACGAAGGGCTAGTTTATTAACGCAATTGAAAAAAGACTTTTCTTCAAATGAGCAACAAATAATGCATCTGAAGGAAAGTGAAAATAAGCTGAAAAATCTGGTATCTTCATTGCAGAGATCGACCAATGATGTTGCTTTTGAGATTGAGCAAGCAAAAAGTTCGCATCAAGCTGTTGATGTTTCTCCTGAGAATGCTAAAGATTTGCCAGATTCAGGAGATAGTTTTTCTAAGCTTAAGGGTGACTTCTCAACCTTTAAGGGCAAACTGCCTTGGCCCGTCAAGGGGCGTTTGACCAATAAATTTGGCAGTGTTCGAGCCGAGAGTACGAAAACTATTTGGGATGGGGTGTTAATTGATGCTCATGAGGGAACGGAGATACGAGCGATTACCAGTGGAAAAGTGGTGTTTTCTGATTGGTTACGCGGTTATGGTTTGTTGATTATTATTGATCACGGGAAAGGCTATATGAGCCTTTATGCGTTTAATCAGAGTTTATATCGCCAGGCGGGCGAATGGGTGGATGTTGGCGAAGTCATTGCTTCTGTTGGTCAAAGCGGTGGACGTAGTCATTCCGGGTTATATTTTGGAATACGCAACAAAGGTAAACCTGTTGATCCGCTTGAGTGGTGTCGAAAGTAATCGTGGGATCAGGTTAGTTAACGGTGTGAGAGCCTATTTTTGGAAATCGAGCGTTTGGAGATAATAAGGTACATGTTAAAAAAGAAAAATATTTTCATTTTGTCCTTAGGGATTATGTTGGGTGTTTTTATGGGGGTCTGTGTTAGTGTTTTTGCTGAGCAGGAAGTTGGCGAGCCTGCAGCGGACACGGAAGTTCTGCCTTATGAGGACCTACGCACCTTCACAGAAATTTTTGGTCGAATTAAAAGGGATTATGTGGAGCCCGTTTCAGACAAAAAATTATTCGAAGACGCTATTCGCGGCATGTTGAGTGGACTTGATCCGCATTCTGCTTATTTGGTTGCCGATGAATATCAACAATTAAAAGAAGGTACAACAGGGCAGTTCGGTGGATTAGGCATCGAAGTTACGATGGAAAATGGTTTTGTTAAAGTGGTTTCTCCTATAGACGATACCCCGGCGCAGAGAGCGGGGATTAAAACCGGAGATTTGATTGTCAGGCTTGACGATCAGCCGGTAAAAGGCATGACCTTGGCTGATGCAGTTAAGCTAATGCGTGGTGAACCGGGCAGCAAGATTTTGCTCACCGTGATTCGGGAAGGGGCAGATGCGCCTTTAAAGATGACTATAACTCGGGACATCATAAAAGTTAAAAGTGTAAAAAGTCGAATTCTCGAAAAAGGTTATGGCTATGTGCGTATTAGTAGCTTTCAATCTGGGACTGGTGAAAACCTTAAAGAGGCGTTAGCAGCCCTAAAGAAGGAAAACACAGGCAATTTAAAAGGCTTGGTGCTGGATTTAAGGAATAATCCGGGTGGAGTGCTGAATGCGGCGGTTGAGGTCAGTGACGCTTTCATAAAGAACGGTCTTATCGTTTACACCGAGGGGCGTATTGAGAATTCGGAAATGCGTTTTAATGCGGCTCCAGATGATCTAATAGACGGTGCGCCGATGGTAGTATTGATTAATGCCGGTTCCGCATCAGCCTCGGAGATTGTAGCCGGAGCCCTGCAGGATCAAAAACGCGCGGTGATTATGGGCGAGAAATCGTTCGGTAAAGGCTCGGTGCAGACCATATTGCCAACCAGTGGCGGTTCGGCAGTCAAGCTGACCACCGCTAGGTACTACACGCCTTCAGGGCGCTCCATTCAGGCTGAGGGTATCGAGCCGGACATTACCTTGGCCCGCGTCAAGCTGGAAGAGCTGGAGAAATCCGAGTTCAAGCCGGTCAAGGAAGCCGATCTGTCGCATCATTTGCAAAACGGCAATTCGAAAGAGAGTAAGGAAGAGGCTCAGGAGAAAGAGAAGGAAGCCTTAGAAAAAGACTATCCTTTGTATCAGGCGCTAACCTTGCTGAAAGGCATCAGTATTATGAAAAAATAAGCGTTAGCTTGTAGCTGTAATTAAAAAACCCGGATTTTGGCAGGCAGAGATGTTTGCTGGGATCCGGTTTTTTTGTGGGTTGAATTTGGTGGGGTGAAATTGCGGTTGGGGTTTGTCTGGAAGGTTGCTATTAAGAGGTGGTTATAGCATTATGGCTAACGGGTTTATAGGGTGGCTTTTTTGCTCTGGATTAAAATTTAATATGCAACTAAAAATGTGTCTACTTATAGCTAGGGTAAACAAGAGGGTTATTTGCGATGATAAGAAATACTGTTTTTATAATTGCTTTGACTTGTTCTGGACTTGTCCTGTCTGCTTATGGACAAGCTAACCCCGAAATAAAACGTTGCAGCGACGCTATAGTCAATTTTGTTGGGGGATCACCTGGATGTTAGTGATTTTTCATATCCCAAAGATGGTATATATCCAAGTGCTGAGCATGGCGGCGTGATCATTGCTGGGGCATGCAAGGTTTGGTCTAAAGACAACTCAAAAACCATTGCCGTTTTTGCTTACGATGCTGGTGTCAAATATGAAAAGCAGTTGATTGTTGTTTTGGTTGGTACCACAAAAGGTAGGATCGTCGCAACCTATAAAGGGACGATACAGGAAGATGCTGCATTGACCGTGGGAGAAAATAGCTTCAGGATTGATACAGCTCGCTACGATCTTGCGCCAGGCATCAGAGCATTCGGACTCGACGTAACGACTAATTACAGTCAAGGTTGTGGCATTGGTGGCTCTGGTCCTGTCCGCACACTGTTTATTCAAGACGACAAAGAAATCAAACCGATCCTTGAAGACTTCTATATATCCTCTTGGAAATTTATACAAGAAGGGCAGTCACGTTGTACAGGTGCAGACGCTCCAGAACAGACGCTTTATGAAAATGTAAGCTATTCACTTAGCGTTGATACTACATCAACAAACGGGTATAGAGATTTATTGGTGACGGAGACTATTTCACGTGATGATGGAAAAAAAACAGGTAAGCCATTGCGATATAAACTTCATTTTGATGGAGAAAAATATCATAAATGACAATTGCAAAATAGTTCTGTAGATTGGGCTTCATGGCAATGAAGCCCAACATTTTCAATGGGAACCGCCAACAATGTGTGTCGCTACCGCGACGATTGATTTGATCGGGTTCTCGCACCCGACGGCGAGATACTTTCTTTTGCTTCGCCAAAAGAAAGTATCCAAAGAAAAGGCGACCCGGTTGCCGCTTATTTCCTGCGTTCCTCACTTTCGACGAGGGTTGACGAAAGGGGCTCCTGCCCCTTCGTCAACGTGCGGCATCCCTGCCGCACCCCTACGGGCTATTCCCGCCGAAAGCTCCGGTACTCGGCGCGGCATACGGGATTAATCTCATATCATAAGCAAATTGTCTTCGCTCCTACACGCGCCGCGCTCATCACTATACACACGTGTTTGAGGGACACCGTCATTCCGGCAGGGATTGCCGGAATCCACGACTGCATGGACGCAGGAGGTAGAGCAACGCAGGAGCAGTTGCCGAGAGCACAGGGATGTGAACAATCTACATGGTGATATTTGCTGTTTGTTTTGGTATCGCCATCCATGGCTTCTGGATCCCGGCAATTCCTGCCGGGAAGACGTGCTTAAAAATACTTGTGTGTAATGATAAGCATGGCGCGTGGGAACTAGGTGATAGCTTCGTGTTCTTCGTGCCTTCGTGGTGAACTAACGCGTATTAACGAATCGATTTTTGATAGTTGACGCTAAAGTCATTCAGATTAGACAACGCCACGGGCAAGTCTTCGGTTTTCTCAAGGTTGAACGCATTAACGCCGACCCGTGACAAATAAAATACTTGATCCGGCATGAAGTGACCGGTTGCCCTGATTTCGCCTTGATAGTTGTAGCGGCCTCTGAGCAGCCAGGCATGGGAAAAAATACGACCATCAGTAAAAGCAGGAAAATCCAGCTCGATTAATTGGATGTCTTTTAAATCGTCGGCGATGGCTTCAACAGAATCGGAAGAGGTGATTCTGACTCCGATTTTGCTATTAGACTTAAGCAATTGTTGCTTGTCTTTTTTCCAGCGGGCTAATGAAACACAGATGTTACCTTCTACTAATTCAGCATCATCGGCAACATAATTCCAACTGTCGTCAATAATTTGTTTGTCTTTAATTATTTGCATAGACTTGCTCTTTGAATGGGTTAACTCCAACGCGTTTTACCATGTCCAGAAAGGGCTCGTCATCATGGCGTTGTTTGATGTATATGTCCAAGATGGTGGTAATCGCCTTGGTGACTTGGTCTTTGGCAATCGCTGGTCCTAAGCGTTCGCCGATAGCGGCTTCGTTTTCTGAGGAGCCTCCTAAGGTCAATTGATACCATTCAACCCCTTTTTTATCGACGCCCAGAATGCCGATATGGCCAACGCTTTGGTGTGCGCAACCGTTCATGCAGCCGGACATGTTGATTTTTACGTCGCCGATGTCATGGAGATAATCCAGGTTATCAAGGGCTTCATTAATTTCTTTGGCGACGCCGATCGTTCCGGCATTGGCGAGCGAACAAAAATCGAGACCAGGGCAGCAAATCATATCGGTTGCGGTGCCGTTATTGGGTGTGGCCAGTTTCAATACTTCAAGTTGCTGCCACAATTCGAACAGGTCGGCTTGTTTGACATCGGCAAGAATCAGGTTTTGCCGGTGTGTGCTTCTGATTTCACTAAAGCTGTAGCGGTCGGCTAGATCGGCGACGGCATCAAGTTGCGTATCGGTTATGTCTCCCGGAGGCGAGTTCGGCGCTTTTAACGATAAGAATACAGCCCGATAGCCGGGTACTTTGTGATCGGCAGTATTGTATTTAACCCAAGTGGCAAATGCTTGGTTTTCGAGTTGATATTGCGCAAAGTCGGAGTTTTTGGCGGCATCTGCATCGTAAGCAGGCGGTGCAAATTGCGCTTTGACGGATTCAATGCGTTCGGCGCTGACTTCCAAGTCATCACGGATTTGCAGCCATTCCTGTTCGACTAATTCGGCGAATTTTTCCATGCCTGATTCTTTGACCAGGATTTTAATCCGGGCTTTGTACTTGTTATCTCGCCGTCCGAACAGGTTATAAATCCTCAGTATGGCTTCAAGATAAGACAGCAGGTGTTTCTTATCCAGATAAGGCTTGATGACTTGGCCAATGATTGGTGTGCGGCCTAAACCGCCGCCGACCAGTACCCTAAAGCCGATTTCACCAGAGTCATTTTTTACCAGATGAAGCCCGATGTCGTGTAATTGGGTAGCGGCGCGATCATGTGTTGAGCCGCTGACCGCAATTTTAAACTTGCGCGGTAAGTAGGCGAATTCGGGATGTAGTGTTGTCCACTGCCGGATAATCTCGCAATAGGGGCGTGGATCTTCAATTTCATCGATACAAACACCAGCCAGATGATCGGATGACGTATTTCTCAGGCAATTGCCGCTGGTTTGAATGGCATGCATTTGAACGGTAGCCAATTCTTCAAGAATGTCTGGGACTTTTTCCAGCTGAGGCCAGTTAAATTGGATATTCTGTCGGGTTGTAAAATGACAGTAGTTTTTGTCATAAGTACGGGCAATGTGGGCCAGCATTCGAATTTGCTTAGAGTTAAGCAGTCCGTAGGGGCCTGCAATTCGCAACATCGGGGCGTGTGTTTGTATGTAGAGGCCATTCATTAAGCGCAAGGCGCGAAATTGGTCGTCTGAGATTTGGCCTTTTAAAAAGCTTTCAGTTTGCCTTCTAAATTGGGCTACCCGTTGTTCAATGAGTGTCTGATCGTCGTCGTTATACTGATACATAAATGAGAGCTTAAAGCCTGTCCAAGCAAGTAATTATAACTATTTATCATATACTCTAGGTCATAAAATGACAAAGGTTATTGTATGGTGCTAATATTGACCGGTTAATTTTTGGTGTTTTTTTTGTATTTTTTAAAATAAAAATGAGGGGGTTATTTTGGTGCGGTCATTGTTTGTCTTGTTGTCATTATTGCTGTTGCCTGAAATGGCGGTGGCGGGTGGATTTGAAAGCCTTGGTTTGACGGGAACAGAGCGAGGTATTTATACGGTTTTGATCTTTATCATTGCTTATGGCTTTGTCATGGCGGAAGAATTTACCCATCTGAGTAAATCTAAACCGGTTATTTTGGCGGCGGGTATTATTTGGGCAAATGCTGCTGTATTAGCGACTCAGGCGGGTGTTTCCGTCGAAGATATGCACGAGGCTTTCGAATATAATTTGAAAGAGTATGCGGAGTTAATGTTATTCCTGCTGGTTGCCATGACTTATATTAATTCAATGGCTGAGCGTAATGTGTTTGAGGCTTTGCGTTCCTGGTTGGTGCGGAAACAGCTGGGTTATCGTAAGTTGTTTTTGATTACCGGTGTTATTACCTTCTTTTTGTCGGCAGTAGCAGATAACTTGACGGCGGCTTTATTGGTTGGCGCAGTTGTGATGGCAGTGGGCGCAGAAAATCCAAAGTTTATAAGCATCGGGTTGGTTAATTTAGTCGTTGCAGCTAATGCAGGTGGAGCGTTCTGCCCATTTGGCGATATTACAACCTTAATGGTTTGGCAGGCTGAATATGCCGAGTTTTTTGATTTCTTTAGATTGTTTATACCGTCGGTTATGAATTATGCGATACCGGCAGCAGTGATGTATTTTGCCGTTCCTGATGAGCAGCCAAAAGCATCTACTGAAGCAGCTGTTCTGTTAAAGCCGGGCGCGATTCAAGTTTGTGTATTGTTCTTGCTGACAATCGTTACCGCAGTAAGTTTTAAGCAAGCTCTGCATTTGCCGCCATTCATGGGTATGATGGTCGGTCTTTCGGTGCTGATGCTTTACGGCTACCGTTTGAAAAAGGTTTATCGCATTGAGGGTGATGATGCGTTTGATATTTTCGACAAAGTACGTCATGCCGAATGGGACACCTTGTTGTTTGTCTTTGGCGTGGTATTTGCGGTTGGTGGATTAGGTTATATCGGTTATCTCGAGCTGTTATCCGGTGCGATGTACGATGGATTAGGTGCGACAACGGCGAATATTTTAGTGGGTGTCATTTCGGCGATTGTTGACAACATTCCTGTAATGTTTGCGGTGTTGAATATGAACCTGGATATGGATTTATATCAGTGGTTATTAGTAACGTTAACAGCTGGTGTTGGTGGATCAATGTTGTCAGTGGGATCAGCAGCTGGTGTGGCATTAATGGGGCAGTCTGACCATAAATATACATTTTTCAGTCATTTGAAGTGGACGCCTGCAATTGCTGGTGGTTATGCAGCTAGTATTCTTACTCATTATCTGATTAATGGTTGATATTTGTAAAAAACACCGTACTTTTTGTGCGGTGTTCTTAGTTGTATCGCTGTTCCGCTTGCGACTCATTCTATCTCGTCCCTTGGGTTGTGCTTTCGACATAATCTACAAGAATTTGGCGAACATAATATATAAGGAAGCGGTAAAAACGGGCATTATAGATTTTATATGTATGCGTTTGCTAGGTAGAGCTAATGGCTGGAGATAAAAGTTGGAGGTCGGTATTTTCAATATATGCTCAGCCGCGAGTGCGGAGTATGGTTTTTCTTGGATTCTCCGCTGGCCTTCCTTTTCTATTAGTTTTTTCAACGTTATCAGCTTGGTTGAGAGATGAAGGGGTTGAGCGGTCGGTTATAGGCTTTTTTAGCTGGGTTGGTATTACCTATTCAATAAAGGTTTTTTGGGCTCCCGTAATTGACCGGCAGTCGTTGCCATTACTGACAAAATGGATGGGTAAGAGGCGTAGTTGGATGTTACTTGCGCAGCTGGGGATTGTTGTCGGTTTGATTGGTATGGGGAGCTCGGATTCACATACGCAATTGCAACAGATTGCCCTGTTTTCAGTTTGGGTGGCATTTTGTTCAGCTACACAAGACGTCGTAATCGATGCTTATCGAATTGAATCGGTAAGACCTGAGTATCAGGGCGCTATGGCGGCGACCTATGTGCTTGGGTATCGAATTGCTTTGTTGATGGCCGGGGCAGGTGCTTTTTATATTGCGGATTATACCAGTTGGAAGGTGGCTTACTTTGTGATGGCATCGGCAATGGTTGTCGGGGTAATAACGACGCTTTGCCTTAAAGAGCCGGAGCATAAGTCTGTTGATGTGACGAAGTTACGCGAGGATGCTGCTGTAAAAGGGCGGAATATTTGGCAGCGATTATTGACCCGTTTTATGGGGGCGGTATTTAGTCCGTTTGTGGAGTTTTTTAATCGTAATGGAAAGATTGGTTTGTTGATTTTGATGTTGATTGCTCTCTATAAAATGAGTGACATTACCATGGGTGTTATGGCTAATCCGTTTTACCTTGATTTGGGTTTTAGTAAAAAAGATATTGCTGATATTAGCAAGGTCTTTGGATTTTTTATGACAATATTTGGGGCGGCAGTGGGTGGGGTGCTGGTTGTTAGATATGGAATTATGCGGCCTTTGTTGCTTGGTGCGGTAATGGTGGCGGGAACCAATTTACTGTTTGCAATTTTGGCGGTCAGCGAGCCTAGTCTTTTATTGTTGGCTGGCGTTATAAGTGCCGACAATTTAAGTGGCGGTATCGCGACGTCGGTGTTTATTGCTTATCTTTCTAGTTTAACCAGTACTGCATACACTGCAACGCAATATGCGCTGTTTAGTTCGTTGATGACTTTACCTGCTCAGTTATTGGGGGGATTTTCTGGAATAGTTGTTGATAGTTACGGTTACACTGTATTTTTTATTTATGCATCAGCGGTCGGATTGCCGGCAATAGTACTTGTGCTGTTATTAATGCGTTATCAAGAGCGGATTAAAGCTAAAATTCTATAAATATGTGGGGCGTGACTAGATAAAACGCTTGTTTTTTCAAGTCTTAGATTCAACTTATTGGTGGGGAAGGTTCCGGTTCCCACAAATTAAATGTTTTAGGTTGTTTTGAGAGGGTGTAAGCTTACGTGTGAGCCTCAGGTAGACTTGTTGTTCATTTTTAGATAAGCTTAAAAACTTAATTAAGAGGTTAAACACACATATACAGCAAGCCTCATAAAACAAAAAAGCCAGTACAATTTTGTACTGGCTTTTTTGTTTTATGAGGCTATGCAATATAGTATCAATTAATGCCTCTGCTTACACGAATACCTCAAATCTCTTTATTCGCTATATTTTTCATTTAGACTAATATTAATACAACCCACCAAGATCAACTGCCCAAACAAAAAACTATAAACACTTACTTTCCGTATCTTTTACGGAATTTATCAACGCGGCCCGCCGTATCGACAACCCGTTGCTTTCCTGTATAGAAAGGATGGCATGAAGAACAAACCTCAACCTGCAAATCCTTGCCCAATACAGAACCTGTTTCAAATTTATTACCGCAACCACAGGTCACAGTAATTTGCTTATATTCTGGATGAATTTCTGGTTTCATATCACTTTCACATTGCCCGAAACGGGCCACATACTTTATTAAAGAACCCCATATAATACGTATTTCATTATAAGTTCGCAACCCAATTTATATTTTTTACACATTATTACTTTCAATACAGTTGTCATACTCCCCCCAGAACACATCAGCTTCGTCATTAGAACACAGCAACAAAATACTAATATTGTTTACGAAAGCTCAATTACATCAACCCTATTTTCACCTCAAGCTATCCTCATTTTTTATCATCACGTCGAAAAAGGCTATAGCCTATCTATCCTCTATTGTATGGTTTAATTAGGTGTCAAGGTGTAGTGCGTGTAATTAAAGGTGATATTAGTGTGGCCGGGAGCCTAGGTTGGAAGTGTGTCTTGTTTTATTTTAAATTGAATCTAAGCCAGATAGTCCCTCAATAGACCAGTTGGAAAAATCAAGAGAGCCTTCGTCGTTGGAGCCATTTTTGTAATTAATGCGACAAACGTATTTCTTGGTTATGGTGCTTTCAGTGGGGCTGGTGATGTCAAATTCGGCATTAATTACATATTGATAGTTACCTAGGCTCCATGCATTAAGAGGCTTTTCAGCAAAACTAATTGATACATCGGGTCCAAGCTTGGATTTGATGTAGTTGTTGCAATGCATAAAGGCGATCCCAGTTAGTGGTGTGGTAATGGAAAGTTGGCCTCCTTGGTCTTTGCTGTCAACAAGAAATAGATCGGATTGGATTACTTTGTAAACGAAAGGCATGATGACCTTTTGCTGAATTAAAATTAGAGTCGTTAAACAGACGATAAAAATTAAAATGGAGTATTTTTTCATGGAATTATGTTGGCTAGCTAGGTTGGGAAAATAAAATTAATTCTAACAGGAATCAATGTTTTAAGTGTATAGGAATTTAGTCGCTAAAGCTTGGTTGCAAGGAAATGTGTTGAGCGCTAGTTTTTGACTTGACAAGGCTAATTGAACTGGTAGACTGACGGCTCACTAAATTGACTTGGTGTCACTTGTGATCTTAGGGTTATTTAAGTACGAGTGAGAAAATGGAGTTGTAACTATAGCTCCTGGCCATAAACAGCCGGGGATTTGATAATTTTAGGAGGTAGAAATGGCAGCTACAACTGAATCAGTGAGAGCTGATGCTGCGGAAGCACCGCTTTTAAATAAGAGAAATATGTTCCTTGGAGCAGCACTATACGTGGTGTTCTATGGTTGGGTTCGTTGGTATGAAGGGGTCTACGGCTGGTCAGCTGGTCTGGATTCATTTGCACCTGAATTCGAAACATATTGGATGAACTTTCTTTATATCGAGTTTGTCTTAGAAGTTTCAACTGCAGGTATTCTGTGGGGTTACATCTGGAAAAGCCGTGATCGTAAAGTAATGTCAATCACACCAAGAGAAGAGTTAAGAAGACATATGACTCATTGGACTTGGTTGGTAATGTACGGTATCGCTATTTATTACGGCGCTAGCTACTTTACAGAGCAAGATGGAACATGGCATCAAACTATCGTTCGTGATACTGACTTCACACCAAGTCACATCATCGAATTCTATTTGAGCTATCCTATCTACATCATCACTGGTGGTGCTTGTTTCTTATATGCAAAAACAAGACTTCCTACTTATCAGCAAGGTCTGCATCTTCAGTATATGGTTGCGGTACTTGGTCCTTTCATGATTCTGCCAAATGTTGGTCTGAATGAGTGGGGTCATACTTTCTGGTTTATGGAAGAGTTGTTTGTGGCTCCTTTACATTACGGCTTCGTATTCTTCGGATGGGCAGCTTTAGGTGTAATGGGTGTTGTGAACACAGAAGTTATAGCTATTGCTAAGCTTCTGAAAAAAGACTTAGCTTAATATAAGTCTTTGGCTGTAATTACTATCTCCTCGCTGTTTCGCTTTTTTTCAGGGCGAAACAGCAAAAGTGGAAGATAGTCATTAATAAAAATAATTTAAATCCTTTAGGAGGTAAGCTAATGAGCGCATCTCAATCAGCTGTACGTTCACGCGCTGAAGCAGTAAAAGTTTCACGTACGTTCGACTGGCTAATTCTGTTTACATTGTTCTTCGTTGTACTTGGTGGTTATCACATTCACTACATGTTAACCGGTGGTGACTGGGATTTCTGGACTGACTGGAAAGATAGACGTCTATGGGTAACTGTAGCTCCAATCGTTTCAATCACTTTCCCCGCAGCTGTTCAAGCTGTGTTGTGGTGGCGTTACCGTTTGCCTTTTGGTGCGGTAGTTTGTATCTTAGGTCTGCTCTTAGGTGAGTGGGTTAACAGATATTTGAATTTCTGGGGTTGGACTTATTTCCCAGTAAACTTCTGCTTCCCTTCAAACTTGATGCCAGGTGCTATTGTACTTGATGTTGTTTTGATGCTGTCTGGTAGTATGACAGTAACAGCAGTATTGGGTGGTATGGCTTGGGGTCTTTTATTCTACCCTGGTAACTGGCCAATCATGGCTCCATTACATATTCCTGTTGAATATAATGGTATGATGATGACACTTGCTGATTTACAAGGTTACCACTACGTTAGAACTGGTACACCTGAATACATCAGAATGGTTGAAAAAGGTACATTAAGAACTTTCGGTAAAGACGTTGCTCCAGTATCAGCGTTCTTCTCAGCTTTCGTGAGTATTTTGATTTACTTCTTGTGGCATTTCTTTGGTAAATGGTTCGGTGGTACTTCATTCACCCAAAGTTCTTAAGAACTTGGTTGTAGGAAAAACACACAAAAAGACTGATGTTATCAATGCAAATTATAAGGTTAACATCGGATACTCTGAAAACTATAGATTCTCTATTATAGAGGAGGATATATGAAATTAATAAAAGACAAGGTTACTAAATTATCCTTTGTCGCACTGCTGGTAACTGTTACAGCAGCGATGTTTTACGCACCTACTGCATCTGCTCATGGTGAAAAGTCGCAAGCCGCTTTTATGCGTATGCGTACAATTCACTGGTTTGACCTGAACTGGTCAAAAGATACTGTGCCTGTTAACGATACTATGACAATTTCTGGTAAATTCCACGTTTTCGCGGGATGGCCTGAAACTGTTGATAAGCCAGAAGTATCTTTCTTGAACATTGGTATTCCAGGACCTGTTTTTATTCGTCAAGGTTCATGGATCGGTGGTCAATTAGTTCCTCGTTCAGTTACTCTTGAACTGGGTGAAACTTATGAGTTTAAAGTATTGTTGAAAGCACGTCGTCCAGGCGATTGGCACATTCACACTATGATGAACGTACAAGGCGGTGGTCCAATCATCGGTCCAGGTAAATGGGTAACTGTTACTGGTTCTATGGGATCATTTGTTAATCCTGTTACTACGTTACTAGGCGACACAATCGACTTAGAAACATATAACTTGAGCAACACTTACTTTTGGCATGCTTTCTGGTATGCATTAGGTTTGGCTTGGTTGGGATATTGGGCTCGTAAGCCTATATTCGTTCCACGTTATCTTGCGGTTGATGCCGGTAAAGCAGACTCTTTGATCACTGCTGGTGATAAGAAAGTTGCTATGGGTTTTGCAGCGGGTACTATTGCGATTGTTGCTTTCGGTATGAGCAGCACAAATGCAGCATATCCTGTAACAACTCCATTGCAAGCTGGTTTATTGCGTGGTATGAAAACACTAGAAATGCCTGCAAGAACTGTTAACGTTAAAGTTGAAGATGCAACTTATCGTGTACCAGGTCGTGCAATGCAAATGACATTGACTATCACTAACAATGGTGATTCACCAGTTCGTTTAGGTGAGTTCAATACTGCTGGTGTTCGTTTCTTAGATCCTGCTGTACATGAAGATGAAACAGGCTATCCAGATGACTTGTTGGCTGAAGAAGGTTTGACTGTTAGCGATAACAGCCCAATCGCTCCAGGTACTTCAAGAACTGTACAAGTTACTGCTTCTGACGCTGCTTGGGAAGTTTACCGTTTAGCTGACTTGATCTATGATCCAGACAGTCGTTTTGCTGGTCTGTTATTCTTCTTTGATGAAGCTGGCAACCGTCAAATGGTTACTGTAGACGCTCCATTAATTCCATCTTTCATTTAATGAAATAATTAGCTGATAACTTCGGTTATCAGCTAAGGAATTAAGAAACCCCCTCTATCAATAGGTAGCGGGGGTTTTTTTTTATATTTTGAAAAATAAAGACCTATATTAAATAAAGGGATTGAACTTCACAAGAAGTGTAGGTGGATTAATGATATTAAGAGGTAATTGCCTTCTCCGTTCATATTGGATAAATAAACATGAAATTAATCTTGGTTTTTTTTATGTTGTACCAAACCTATTATCCACATCATTGTCAATCTGCGGTCTGGTCAAAAACATTGATAAGTCGATATTAAAACAGCTTAGAGCACTAGATATTATGACTTTCAAACAAAAGAAATATATCAACGTTCTATTATGATATTAATGTGGTGCTCGACTCCGGTGTTAACATTACATTTTCAGAGGAGTCGGTTAATGCATGCTATCCAATGTGTTGGGAGGATAGCTAGATTTGTGATGCAGTCATTAGTAAAATTTGTATAAAGAAAATGTTCGCATTTAAGTGCAGGGCATGGTTTTATCGTAAAGTTGTTTTATCAGATTAATCAAAATCAACAAAAACTGTTCGATGAATATAAAAATGTCACCAACTCAATTTCCATATGAAACTATTCTGAAAGGTAGGTCTTTTATTAGAAGTCCTATGAGCAAATAGCACGATCATAAACACCGGAATAAGAATTACAATAATGGGAGTAATTAATGATTAATACTGGGAACACTGTTTTACAGGGAGATGGAGTGCTATCTTCTTGTACGAAAAGACAAGGCCATTGTGGTTATGCTTGCTGTAAATTTAGTGAAGGTAATTGGATTATGCTTTTGCCAGGTGAATACGAGTTGGCAGCAAAACAAAATCTAAAACTTGATCATTTAAGTTTTGAAAATAACAGTCATGCTGTTTGTCACGTTCCATGTCAAAAGGGAGATTTAAAGCCTATTGATTGCTCATGGTATCCTCTTTTTCCTGCAAATCTGGAAGCTACAAAATTTCTAGTGGCTGACCATCGTAAATGTCCAATCCCTAATCATGAATTAATTGATAAGATGTGGTCCGTATATACATCTGTATTGGCTTGGGAGCAAAAACATCAAGGAAGCCTAGAGCAGATAGTTGGGTTGAGTCGTGATTTTGTCGGTTATATGCCATTTCCATATAAAATTGAAAATGGTTTGGTGGTTGATATGACAATGCAAGATCTGGAGGATATCGGTCTTCCAATTGAATTGCCAAAGGATTATGTTTGCAAAGAGTGGACAGTGATTTCATTGGGGTACAGTGCAACAATTACGCCTGATGATGAAAAGTAAATCTTCTTTAATTAAAAACATACTTCGATGTGCCAATATACTAATTATATTGGGATATAGCGGTGCAACATACGCTCAGTTAACACTATATGATGGAGAATACGGTTTACTGTCAGCTGGTCTTCATATACAAATGGCTAGTTTGGGAGAATTCAATAATCGATCGGGCGATCCTCTGACAAAGAACACTCTCAGTGATATTTATTGGGAACATACCATTGAGCCAAATATTAAGGCAGCAGTAAATTTGCCAATGGGCAGTCAACTGTATAGCGGTTTTAGTATGATATACAGTGCAATGCTTGGGCACGATCCATCAGGAATAACCATTAGAGGAACGCCGCTAGTTGGTTCAGAAAGAGCAGATTTTACGCCTTATAAGGATTATAAGGACTGGATGATGAGTGAGGAGATGTACGTAGGGTGGCGTTCCGGAAAATGGTTAGAGTCAATGGGAGAGAATGCAATTGACCTGTCCGCTGGCGCGCAAGATTATATATTAGGCTCCGGTTTTCTGCTGGCCAATGGTACAGATGATGGCGGTTTTCGCGGATCATATTGGATAGGCTCAAGAACGGTATTTGTCAATACGATGATTGCACGCATCAATACTAACGGTTTCAAACTGGAGGGATTCTATTTGGAAAATCATCCGCGCAATCCAGATAACAGGAAGAGATACACCGGGATGAATATAGAATATAACTATCAAAATATTGCCAATTTCGGATTTAGTTATATCAATGATAATGATTATGGGGGCAGTCTCACTGCGGAAACAGATGTTTATGATTTTCGGTTTGATGTTAAGCCCTTGCCAGAAATACTACCGGGCCTATCAATTAGCACAGAATATGTTCATCAGTTAAACAATAAATTTACAGACCCGAATCCAATATCACCCAATTTATATTGGTATGGAGAATTGGGACGTAAAACAGTATCGGGTGGTTTTGGAGAAATAGAATACAAATTTAACGAAATGCCATGGCAACCGGCTTTGAGTTATCGTTACTCTATTATGGAAAAAGGATTTGACTTTATGAATTTCGGATTTAAAACATGGGGGACATGGTTTCAGGGTGAAATTACCGGTGAGTTTATTTCAGATACAACCGATCTAATTACACATACAACTAGGTTGGTTGTAACTCCTATCGAAGACGTAACTATGAATTTGATATATCTGAATTTCAAATTCGATGACCCTAATGTTTGGAATGTGAAATCACCTCATTTTGGTAACGAAGTGGATTTAGTTGCAGATTGGTCAGTTAATAGTTCAATTGATCTTGCGGCAGGCATTGAAACTTTTATCCCCAATGCAGGAGGAAAGCAAGTATATAACGGTGGCAATAAAATGTGGGTACAAGGAATGGTATATGCGTCATTTAAATTTTAATATTTTTCTGTTATTACTTTTTATCGCGATGTGGGCGCATGCCGATGATTTCAGTTCGATGCCACCTGATATTTCACGTATTAAACAGCGAGGTGAATTGGTTGTTGCTATGTATTATCAAGATGTACCGCCTTTCTGTATGCGTAATAGTAAAAATGAGTTGGTGGGTATCGATATTGAAATAGCCCGAGACATCGCCGAAAAATTAGGCGTTAAGCTAACCTTGAATCGGGACTCAAAAACATATGACGAAATAGTTCAAGCAGTCGTCAACAGGAAGGTGGATATTGGCTTAAGTACTTTAAGTGATACATTAGAGAGAGCAGCTATAGTTAGTTTCACAACACCTTATTGGTCACTTAGGCAGGCTTTACTTATTAATCGATTGAAATTATCTACTTATAAAGACCATCAGGACTTTAAAAAAATTGAATTATTGTTAAATCAAGAAGAGATTAAAATTGGAGTGATAAAAGGCAGTTCTTATGTGGATTTCGCTAAAAAATTCTTTCCATTGGCGACAATCGAAAGCTACGAGACCTTAGCGGAAGGTATTGAAGATACCAAAAAAGCAAGGTTACTCGCTTTCCTTTATGACGAAGTAGAAGTTATGAATTGGAATAAGGATCACCCTGAAGACAGTTTGTTTTTGAGGTCTGATTTTATAACACAAAGCGAAGATACTTTAGCAATTGCAGTGCATTGGCAAGATAGTCAATTATTATCGTGGTTAAATTTGTCTATTCGCCAGTCAAAGAATAATTTTCTTAAAAAGTTAAGCGCTAAATATGCAGATCTAAAATAATTAACTGATGTTATACAGCAATACCTTCGCCAAAAATCACGCTGCTTTTGAATGAATCCTACCGATTTCTGCGGCCTGGAAAATCCTATCGTCAATTAAAAAATCTTCGGCATTTTTGCCGAGTGAATTTATAATGCGACGCGTGTATTTTCGGGCT